>NZ_JAJSYW010000060.1:0-32619 GCF_036815005.1 Streptomyces sp. IBSBF 2435
GACCCCACCGACCCGCCGACCACCCCGGGCTGCCCGTCGCCGTCCCCGACGCCCACGCCGAGCGACAGCGCCACCCCGACGCCCACGCCGTCCGGCACGCCCGCCGGCGACCCGTGTGGCACCGGCACCGCGACGCCCACCCCCTCCGACTCCGCGACGCCCGCGCCGACCGCCAGCGCCGCCGCGACCACCGCGGCGGCAGTCAGCCCGGCGCCCTGACCGGACCTACGTCCGCCGGGAGTTGGTGCGCCGGGTCGGTACGGCGGTCGAGGGGTCCTCGGGCCACGGGTGCCGCGGGTAGCGGCCGCGCAGTTCGGCGCGCACCGCCCGGTAGCCGTCCCGCCAGAAGGACGCCAGGTCCGCGGTCACCGCGGCCGGGCGCCCCGCGGGCGAGAGCAGATGGACCAGCACAGGCACCCCGGCGACCCGCGGGGTGTCCGCGAGGCCGAACAACTCCTGGAGTTTGACGGCCAGTACGGGCTGCTCGCCGCTGTAGTCGACACGGATCCGCGAACCGGTCGGCACCTCGATGCGCTCGGGTGCCAGCTCGCCGAACCCCGCCGCCGCGCCGCCCGCCCACGGCAGCAGCCTGGGCAGGGCCGCGCCCGCCTCGATCCGCTCCAGGTCCGCGCGGCGCCGGGCGCCGGCCAGCTCCGGGCCCAGCCACTCACCGGCGCGGGCCAGCAGCGCGTCCTCCGCGACATCCGGCCAGGGCGCGCCCAGCACCCGGTGGACGAACGCCATCCGCTGCCGCAGCTCCCGGGCGTCCCTGCTCCACCGCAGCAGCCCGGTGCCCTCGGCGGTGAGCCCGTCGAGCAGCGCGGCCCGCACCGCGGCCGGGTCGGGCGAGCGCAGCGGCGCCGCGGCCAACTCCACCGCGCCCAGCCGCTCCACCCGCCTGGCCACCACGTCGCCCTGCGCCCAGCGGACCTCCTCGTAGCGCTCCAGCGCCCAGGCGGCGGCGTCGCGGGCCGTCCGCTCGTCCACCACCGCGGCGAGCCGCACGCGCGCCGCCGCCCGTCCCGCACCGCGGTCGGCCACCGCCACCGCCACCCACTCGGCCCCGCCGAGCCCCGGCCCGGCCTCGGCTCCGGTGCCCGAAACCATCAGATACCCGCCGTCCGGGCGCCGCCGCGCCAGCCGCTCGGGGAAGGCCAGCGCGACGACGAGCCCCGCGGCGGCGTCGTCGCCCGGCGCGTGGCCGCCCCCGGGAAACCTGCCGCCCGCCGTACGCAGCGCGGCCTCCAGCCGGCGGGCCTCGGTGCGCCAGCGGGCGCCGTAGGCGTCGCCGCCCCGGCGGGCGGTGTGCCAGGCGGCGGCGAGGTCGGGGCCGTAGCCGGCCGGGACCTCCTCTGACAGCAGCGCGGTCACCTCGGCGGCCCGCGCGGCGCCCAGCGCGGGCGCGGCGTCCAGCAGCGCGCGGGCCAGCCTCGGGTGCAGGCCGAGCAGCCCCAGCCTGCGCCCGCGCGGGGTGGCGCGGCCCGCCGCGTCGACCGCGCCCAGCGTGCGCAAGGTGGTGCGCGCGGCGGCCAGCGCGCCGGGCGGCGGCGGGTCGAGCAGCGCCAGCCCGGTGGCGTCGGGCTCGCCCCAGCACGCGGCCTGGAGGGCGAAGCCGGTGAGGTCGGCCAGCGCGATCTCCGGCGCGGGCTGCCGGGCCAGCCGGTCGTGCTCGCCCTGCGCCCAGCAGCGGTACACCGTGCCGGGCGCCTCACGCCCGGCGCGCCCGGCCCGCTGCTCGGCCGCGGCCCGCGACACCCTGACGGTGGTCAGCGCCCCCAGGCCCCGGGCGTGGTCCATCCGCGGCTCACGGGCGAGGCCGCTGTCGACCACCGTCCTCACCCCCGGCACGGTCAGGCTGGACTCGGCGACCGACGTGGCCAGCAGGACCCGGCGGCGCTGCCCGGGCGCCAGAGCCGCGTCCTGGACCGCGGCCGGGGCCCGCCCGTGCAGTTGGAGGACGTCGACACCGAGCCCGGACAGCATGCCGGCCACCCGGGCGATCTCCCCGACGCCGGGCAGGAAGCACAGCACGTCCCCCGCTTCGCCGCCCTCGGCCAGCGCCCCGCGGACGACCGCCGCGACATGGTCGAGCAGCGCCGGGTCCACCCGCATGCCGTGCGGCGGCCGGACCTGCCGCGGCGGCGGCGCCCACCGCACCGCCACCGGGTGCAGCACGCCTGCCGCCTCCACCACGGGCGCGCCGAGCAGCGCGGCCCAGGCCGCCGTGTCGGTCGTCGCGGACGCGGCCACCAGCCGCAGCTCAGGACGCAGCGTGGCGCGTACGTCCAGCAGGAAGGCCATCGCGGTGTCCGCGTCGAGGTGCCGCTCGTGGCACTCGTCGAGCACGACGGTGCCGACGCCGGCCAGCTCCGGGTCGCGCTGGAGCCGTTGCAGCAGCACACCGGTGGTCACCACCTCCACGGTGGTGGCCGCTGACACCCGCCGCTCGCCGCGCACGGTGAAGCCCACCGTCGCGCCGACCTGTTCGCCCAGCAGCCAGGCCATCCGGCGGGCGGCGGCCCTGGCCGCCATCCGGCGCGGCTCGGCGACGACGACCCGCCCGGGGGGACGCCCGTCCGCGCCGGGCAGCAGCAGCGGCACCAGCGTGGTCTTGCCGGTGCCGGGCGGTGCGGCCAGCACCGCGCACCCGTGGCCGGCGAGCGCGTCGAGCAGCGCGGGGACGACGGCGGCGACCGGCAGGGCGCGCCCCTCGGCCCGGATCGCCGGGCCCCTCGGGCCCGTACCGTCCGACCCCGGGCCGCCCGAACCGCCCGAGCCCGCTGCCGGGCCGGTCACCGCGCCGCCCGCGCACCAGCGGCGGGGCAGCGGGCTCCGCCGCGTACCGTCATTCCGCCACGCACACGAAGACCGCGGTGCCCGGCAGCAGCCGGCCGCGCAGCGGGGACCAGCCGCCCCACTCCTGCTCGTTCCAGGCCGGCCACTCCGGTTCGACCAGGTCGACCAGCCGCAGCCCGGCCGCGGCGATCTCGCGCACCCGGTCGCCGAGCGTGCGGTGGTGCTCGACGTAGACCGCCAGGCCGCGGTCGTCCTGCTCGACGTAGGGCGTCCGGTCGAAGTACGACGACCCGGCGGTCAGCCCCTCGGGCCCCGGCTCGTCGGGGAAGGCCCAGCGCACCGGGTGGGTGACCGAGAAGACCCAGCGCCCGCCGGGCCGCAGCACCCGGCGCACCTCGCGCTGCACCCGGGCGGTGTCGGCGATGAAGGGCAGCGCGCCGTAGGCCGAGCAGGCCAGGTCGAAGGAGCCGTCGGCGAAGGGCAGGAAGGCGGCGTCGGCCTGCACCAGCGGCACCGGCGCGGACCCCTCGGCCTCCTGGTCGATCCGCCGCGCGTGCTGCAACTGCCGCCGCGACAGGTCGAGCGCCACCGGCAGTGCGCCCTGCGCGGCCAGCCAGCGCGAGCACTGGGCGGCGCCCGCGCCGATCTCCAGCACCGCACGGCCCTTCAAACCGGCCGCGGGGCCGAGCAGCGCGGCCTCCGCCTCGTCCAGTCCTTCGGGGCACCAGACGAACCGGTCGTCACCGAGGAAGTCGCCGTGCTCGATCTGGTAGTCGTCGGCGTTGCGGTCCCACCAGCCTCGGCTGGCCCGGCTGCTCTCCGTGACGCCGGCGCTGCGCCGGGTGGCTTCGGGTTCGGGTCCTTGGATCATCGCGGCAGTCGTCGTACTCTCTGGAAAGACCTGCGGTCGGTGGACATGCGCCGGTTTGGTTCGTTACGCGTCCGGTGCGCTCTTCGTGCATTGACCCTGCACGGCTGCCCCCGTATGCTACAAGTTGCGCTGCGAGCCTGCGCGCCTCAGACCGAGCAGGCCACGCTCGACTTTGCCGCACGATCCCCTCGGCCTCACCGCCGGCGGTATCGGGGCAGGATTGAAAAAGGCTCCCGGCGTAGCAGTACCTACGACTTACTGTCCGTACCGGAGTCCTTTCCCTAATGACGAGCAGCACCGAGGCCCCTCGTACCACCCCGCAGGTGGCGGTCAACGACATCGGCAACGAGGAAGCCTTCCTCGCCGCGATCGACGAGACGATCAAGTACTTCAACGACGGCGACATCGTCGACGGCGTCATCGTGAAGGTCGACCGGGACGAGGTCCTGCTCGACATCGGTTACAAGACCGAAGGTGTCATTCCCTCCCGCGAGCTGTCCATCAAGCACGACGTCGACCCCAACGAGGTCGTCGCCGTGGGCGATGAGATCGAGGCCCTGGTTCTCCAGAAGGAGGACAAGGAAGGCCGCCTGATCCTCTCGAAGAAGCGTGCGCAGTACGAGCGCGCGTGGGGCACCATCGAGAAGATCAAGGAAGAGGACGGCATCGTCACCGGTACCGTCATCGAGGTCGTCAAGGGCGGTCTCATCCTCGACATCGGCCTGCGCGGCTTCCTGCCCGCCTCGCTGGTCGAGATGCGCCGGGTGCGCGACCTCCAGCCCTACGTGGGCAAGGAGCTCGAAGCCAAGATCATCGAGCTGGACAAGAACCGCAACAACGTGGTGCTGTCCCGCCGTGCCTGGCTGGAGCAGACCCAGAGCGAGGTCCGCCAGACCTTCCTCACCACCCTGCAGAAGGGCCAGGTGCGCTCCGGCGTCGTCTCCTCCATCGTCAACTTCGGTGCGTTCGTGGACCTCGGCGGTGTCGACGGTCTGGTGCACGTCTCGGAGCTGTCCTGGAAGCACATCGACCACCCCTCCGAGGTCGTCGAGGTCGGCCAGGAGGTCACGGTCGAGGTCCTGGACGTCGACATGGACCGCGAGCGCGTCTCGCTGTCGCTGAAGGCGACCCAGGAAGACCCGTGGCAGCAGTTCGCCCGGACGCACCAGATCGGGCAGGTCGTGCCCGGCAAGGTCACCAAGCTCGTCCCGTTCGGCGCGTTCGTCCGCGTCGACGAGGGCATCGAGGGCCTGGTCCACATCTCCGAGCTGGCCGAGCGCCACGTGGAGATCCCGGAGCAGGTCGTCCAGGTCAACGACGAGATCTTCGTCAAGGTCATCGACATCGACCTGGAGCGTCGCCGGATCTCGCTGTCCCTCAAGCAGGCCAACGAGTCCTTCGGCTCCGACCCGGCCTCGGTCGAGTTCGACCCGACGCTCTACGGCATGGCGGCGTCGTACGACGACCAGGGGAACTACATCTACCCCGAGGGCTTCGACCCCGAGACGAACGACTGGCTCGAGGGATACGACAAGCAGCGCGAGGAGTGGGAGGGCCAGTACGCCACGGCCCAGACCCGCTTCGAGCAGCACCAGGCGCAGGTCATCAAGTCCCGCGAGGCCGACGAGCAGGCGGCGGCCGAGGCCGGCAGCGCGGCTCCGGCGTCCGGCGGCGCGGGCACCGGCGGCGGTTCGTACTCCTCGGAGTCCGACGACACCTCCGGCGCCCTGGCTTCCGACGAGGCCCTGGCGGCCCTGCGCGAGAAGCTGGCCGGCGGCCAGAGCTGACCGGTAGCCACCAGCTGTCGCGGCCCCGCCCCCCTTTCCAGGGGGGCGGGGCCGCACTGCGTCCTGGGCCGTGCGGGGAATGGCGGGCCGGGGTTGTTCGTTGTGGTGACAGAGAATGAGGAGGGCGATCATCGTGCTGGATCCGCAAGGGCTGTATGAGTACGTGCCGGGCGGGGCCGAGGCCGTGGACGAAGCGGTCGGAGACGCGGGGCCCGTGCTGCTGTACCACTTCGAGGGGTTCATGGACGCCGGTGAGACCGGTGAACAGATCAGCCAGCAGCTGCTGGACCGGCTCGACAACCAGCTCATCGCGCGTTTCGACGCCGACCGGCTGGTCGACTACCGGGCCCGCCGGCCGCTGATGACCTTCGAGCGCGACCACTGGACGTCCTACGAAGCGCCGGAGATCGACCTCTATCTGGTGCGCGACACCACCGGCACCCCGTTCCTGCTGCTCACCGGCTCGGAGCCGGATGTGGAGTGGGAGCGTTTCGCCACCGCGGTGCTCCAGGTCGTCGAGCGCCTCGGCGTCCGGCTCGCCATCAACTTCCACGGCATCCCGATGGGCGTGCCGCACACCCGCCCGGTCGGCCTGACCCCGCACGGCAACCGGGTCGACCTGATGCCCGGTCACCGCGCCTGGTTCGACGAGGCCCAGGTGCCCGGCAGCGCCGCCGCGCTGGTCGAACTGCGGATGGCCGAGGCCGGCCGCGACGTGCTCGGGGTCGCCGCGCACGTGCCGCACTATCTGGCGCGCTCCCCGTATCCGGACGCGGCCCTCGCCGTGCTGGAGGCGATCACCGCCGCCACTGGCCTTGTGCTGCCCGAGATCGCCCACGCCCTGCGCAATGAGGCGCACACCGTACGGGTCGAGATCGACCGGCAGGTCGCCGAGGGCGACGGCGAACTGGTGTCCGTGGTGCGCGGCCTGGAGAGCCAGTACGACGCGGTCGCCGGGTCGCAGTCCCGCGAAAGCCTGATCGCCGAGCCCGTCGACCTGCCCACGGCCGACGACCTCGCGGCCGAGTTCGAGCGTTTCCTGGCCGACCGGGAGGACGACGGCGGTCGCTGAGTAGGCTGGCCGCCATGCTGACAGTGGGTCTGACCGGCGGCATCGGAGCCGGCAAGAGCGAGGTGGGGCGGCTGCTCGCGTCCTACGGGGCGGTCCTGGTCGACTCCGACCGGATCGCCCGCGAGGTGGTCGAGCCCGGTACCGGAGGGCTGGCCGCGGTGGTCGCCGAGTTCGGCACCGGTGTGCTGGCCCCGGACGGGTCGCTGGACCGGCCGAAGCTCGGCGCGGTCGTCTTCGCCGACGAGGACCGGCGCAAGGCGCTCAACGCGATCCTGCACCCGCTGATCGCTGCCCGCTCCGACGCACTGCGGCGGGCCGCGGGCCCCGGGGACATCGTGCTCCAGGACGTGCCGCTGCTTACCGAGAACGGGCTGGCCCCGCTCTTCGACCTGGTCGTCGTGGTGGACGCCGACCCCGCCACCCAGCTCGACCGGCTGGTACGGCTGCGCGGCATGGCCGAGGACGAGGCCCGCTCCCGGATGGCCGCCCAGGCGAGCCGCGCCGAACGCCTCGCGGTCGCCGACCTGGTGATCGACAACGACGGCCCGCTCGACGCGCTGGAGCCGCAGGTCCGCGCGGTGTGGGCCGAACTGCGCGAGCGGCTGCGGGCGGCGCGGGACGGGGCGTAGCCGGGCGGTTGCGAGGGAATGCGATTGCCGGGCGGTGTGTTGGGTATGTCTGAGCGGACGATCATTCGTCCCCGTGCCCGATGTCAGGGAGGCGGAGTTGCCCGAGCGCACCCCAGAGACCGATGTGATCGACTTCCGCGCCGCTGAGCACCTGCTTGCCGCGCGCGACCCGCGCGGCGCGGTCAAGCTGCTCGACCCGGTCATCGCCGCCCACCCGGAGAACACCGCGGCCCGGCTGCTGCGTGCCCGCGCCTTCTTCCTCGCCGCACAACTGCGGCCCGCGGAGCTGGAGTTCCAGATCGTGCTGGAGCGCGAGCCGGACAACGCGTTCGCCCACTTCGCGCTCGGCCGCACCCTGGAGCGGGCCAGCCGGGCCGACGAGGCGAAACGGCACTTCCGGCTGGCCGCCGCCCTCGACCCGCGCCCCGACTATCTCGCGGCGGCCCGCTTCGAGTCCTAGGACAGGCCCGGGGACGGTGCCGCTGTCGGCGCCGACGGCTCGTCAAAGGTCCTGTCAAGAAAGCGCCCCTCGCGGATGCGTCCGCCGGGCGCTGCCGATATCTTCACACCCTTGGCCGAGCGGAGCGGGGGGACATGGAAGTCGTCGTGGTAGTGCTGGTCGTCGCAGCGGTGGTCGGCCTGATATCGGTGCTGAGCGGCCTGCGGGTCGTCAAGCAGTACGAGCGCGGCGTCGTCTACCGCTTCGGCCGGGTCAACGCGCTGCCCAAAGAGCCGGGGCCGCGCCTGCTGGTGCCCTTCATGGACCGGATGACCAAGGTCAACATGCAGGTCGTCACGATGCCGGTGCCCTCGCAGGAGGGCATCACCCGCGACAATGTGTCGGTCCGGGTGGACGCGGTGCTCTACTTCCGGGTCGTGGACCCGGTCCGGGCGACCGTGGACGTGCAGAACTACCAGTTTGCGATGCTCCAGGTCGCGCAGACCTCGCTGCGCTCCATCATCGGCAAGAGCGACCTGGACGACCTGCTGTCCGGGCGGGAGAAGCTGCACGAGGGCCTGGAGCTGATGCTGTCCACGCCCGCCACCGGCTGGGGTGTGCACATCGACCGGGTCGAGATCAAGGACGTGGCGCTGCCCGAGTCCATGAAGCGCTCCATGGCGCGGCAGGCGGAGGCGGACCGCGAGCGGCGGGCCAGGATCATCACCGCCGACGGTGAGCTCCAGGCCTCGCACAAGCTCTCCGAGGCGGCCAGGACCATGGACGCCAACCCGGCGGCGCTCCAGCTGCGCATGCTCCAGACGGTGGTGGAGGTCGCCGCCGAGAAGAACTCGACGCTGGTGCTGCCCTTCCCCGTCGAGCTGCTGCGCTTCTTCGACCGCGCCGCGCAGGGCTCGGGCGCCGCGGCGCCGGGCGCGCCCGAGGCGCCCCCGGCCGGGCAGCAGCCGGCCGCCGCGCCGCAGGTGGCGGCGGCGGACGAGCCGGCCGAGGTCGGGCAGGCCGGCCGCACCGAGCTGCCGGAGTCGGCGTCCCCGCTGCAGATCCCCGACCCGAGGACGTCCGAGGAGTAGCCCGCGCGCCTGCGGCGCCACGCGGTCGTGACCCCGCCGGCGCGGCCCGCGGTCGTACGCCCGCCGCTGCCGGTGTGCACCCGGCGCTCGGACGGGCTCGGGGCCGGCCGGCGGCGGTGTGGGGGTCAGAACAGTTCAGAACAGTGGCGCCGGGAGCACTCCTTCGAGCGCGAGCAGCGTCCGCTTGATCTCCAGGCCGCCGCCGAAGCCGCCTATGCCGCCGCCGCTCTCGACCACCCGGTGGCACGGCACCACCACGGGCAGCGGATTGGCGCCCATCGCACCGCCCACCGCGCGGGCCGCGTCCGGCTCGCCGACCCGGTCGGCCAGGTCCTGATAGCCGACCACCGTGCCGTACGGCACCCCCTCGGCCAGCTCCCGCAGCACCCGCCGCTGGAAACCGGTGATCAGCGACCAGTCCAGCGGCAGGTCGAAGTCCCTCAGCGTGCCCGCGAAGTAACCGTCCAGCTGGGCGGTCACCGGCGCCAGCCGCGCGGCGTCCTCCACCGGCGCGCAGCCCAGCCGGCGTCCCACCGCCGCCACCGCCCGCGCGGCGGTCTCCTCGCCGGCCCTGAAGACGACGAGGACCAGGCCCTCCTCGGTGGCCGCCACCAGCAGCGGTCCGATGGGCGCGTCGTACACGGTCCAGGCAGCGCTCGTCATGCCCGCCAGCGTAGGGGGAGGGTCCGACAACACCGCACGGGACCGCGGGCCGGGCGGATTGTCAGTGGGTGGTCGTACGGTGGTCTCATGCGGCCCGTATCAGACATCGAACGCACGGTGGCGCCTTTCGAGGTCGTCAGTCCCTTCCAGCCCAGCGGCGACCAGCCGGCGGCCATCGACGACCTGGAGCGGCGGATCCGCGCGGGGGAGCAGGACGTGGTGCTGCTCGGTGCCACCGGCACGGGCAAGTCCGCCACGACGGCCTGGATGATCGAGCGGCTGCAGCGCCCCACCCTGGTGATGGCGCCGAACAAGACCCTCGCGGCGCAGCTGGCCAACGAATTCCGCGAGCTGCTGCCGAACAACGCGGTCGAATACTTCGTCTCGTACTACGACTACTACCAGCCCGAGGCGTACGTCCCGCAGACCGACACCTACATCGAGAAGGACTCCTCGATCAACGAGGAGGTGGAGCGGCTCCGGCACTCCGCCACCAATTCCCTGCTGACCAGGCGCGACGTCGTCGTGGTGGCCTCGGTGTCCTGCATCTACGGCCTGGGCACCCCGCAGGAGTACATCGACCGGATGGTGCGGCTCAAGGTCGGCGACGTGATCGAGCGCGACCAGCTGCTGCGCCGCTTCGTCGACATCCAGTACACGCGCAACGACATGGCGTTCACCCGCGGCACCTTCCGGGTGCGCGGCGACACCGTGGAGATCTTCCCGGTGTACGAGCAGCTGGCCGTGCGGATCGAGATGTTCGGCGACGAGATCGAGGCGCTCTACACCCTGCACCCGCTGACCGGCGAGGTCATCACCGAGGACGAGCAGATCTACGTCTTCCCCGCCACCCACTACGTGGCGGGCCCCGAGCGCATGGAGCGGGCCATCGCCGGGATCGAGCACGAGTTGGAGGGGCAGCTCGCGCAGATGGAGAAGCAGGGCAAGCTGCTGGAGGCCCAGCGGCTGCGGATGCGCACCACCTACGACATCGAGATGATGCGGCAGATCGGCAGCTGTTCCGGCATCGAGAACTACTCGCGGCATATCGACGGCCGCGAGCAGGGCAGCGCCCCCGACACCCTGATCGACTACTTCCCCGAGGACTTCCTGCTGGTCATCGACGAGTCGCATGTCACCGTGCCGCAGATCGGCGCGATGTACGAGGGCGACGCGTCGCGCAAGCGCACCCTGGTGGACCACGGCTTCCGGCTGCCGTCCGCGCTGGACAACCGGCCGCTGAAGTGGGAGGAATTCCTGACCAGGGTCGGCCAGAGCGTCTACCTGTCGGCGACCCCGGGTCCGTACGAGCTGTCGCGCGGCGACGGTGTGGTGGAGCAGATCATCCGCCCGACCGGCCTGATCGACCCGGAGGTGGTGGTCAAGCCCACCGAGGGCCAGATCGACGACCTGGTGCACGAGATCAGGCTGCGCACCGAGAAGGACGAGCGGGTCCTGGTCACCACGCTGACCAAGAAGATGTCCGAGGACCTCACCGACTACCTGCTGGAGCTGGGCATCCAGGTGCGCTATCTGCACAGCGACATCGACACCCTGCGCCGGGTGGAGCTGCTGCAGGAGCTGCGGGCCGGCGAGTACGACGTGCTGGTCGGCATCAACCTGCTGCGTGAGGGCCTCGACCTGCCCGAGGTGTCGCTGGTGGCGATCCTGGACGCGGACAAGGAGGGCTTCCTGCGCTCGGGCACCTCGCTGATCCAGACCATCGGCCGCGCGGCCCGTAACGTGTCGGGCCAGGTCCATATGTACGCCGACCGGATCACCCCCGGTATGGAGCGGGCCATCGAGGAGACCAACCGCCGCCGCGAGAAGCAGATCGCGTACAACACCGAGCGCGGGGTCGATCCGCAGCCGCTGCGCAAGAAGATCGCCGGCATCCTCGACTCCTTCGCCCGGGAGGACGCCGACACCGAGGAGCTGCTCGGCTCCGGACGCCAGCGCTCGCGCGGCAAGGCACCGGTGCCCGGCCTGTCGTCGAAGGGCGGCAAGCGCTCCGCGCAGGCGCTGCCCGCCGAGGAGCTGGCCGACCTCATCGGGCAGCTGACCGACCAGATGCACGCGGCGGCGGCGGAGCTGCAGTTCGAGGTGGCCGCCAGGATCCGGGACGAACTGGGAGACCTGAAAAAGGAGTTGCGCCAGATGCGGGACGCGGGAATGGCGTGACTCCGGCGGAAATCGCCGCAGGACGAACCGGGATACGGTCACCCCGCGTCTTGTTAGGGTGCGGGGCAACAACCGCACACATCAGGTGACGGGTGAGAGGGGCAAGCGCGTGACGGTCAACATGACCAAGGGCCAGAAGATCAGCCTGAGCAAGGCCGACGGAGGCTCGTTGACGGCGGTCAGGATGGGGCTCGGCTGGAAGGCGGCACCGCGTCGCGGGCTGTTCGGAAGCCGCACCCGGGAGATCGACCTGGACGCCTCCGCGGTGCTCTTCGCCGACAAGCAGCCGGTGGACGTGGTGTTCTTCCGCCACCTCACCAGTGACGACGGTTCCGTCCGGCACACCGGCGACAACCTGGTCGGCGGCGTCGGCCAGGGCGGCGACGACGAGTCGATCATCGTCGACCTGTCCCGCGTCCCGGTCCATGTCGACCAGATCGTCTTCACCGTGAACTCCTTCACCGGCCAGACCTTCGCCGAGGTGGAGAACGCGTTCTGCCGGCTGGTGGACGAGACCAACGGCCAGGAACTGGCCCGCTACACCCTGACCGGCGGCGGCGCGTACACCGCGCAGATCATGGCGAAGGTGCAGCGCGGCACGACCGGCTGGTCGATGACGGCGATCGGCACCCCGGCCAACGGGCGGACCTTCCAGGACCTGATCCCGGCCATTCTTCCCGCCCTCTGACAGCGGGTCCGGCCGGCGGGCCGTAGCAGTTCACCTAACACAGAAAGACGGGGGCGGCGGACATGGCGGCCGAACTGGTCCGGGGGCAGAACCATCCGCTGCCCGGCAACCGGCTGGAGATCCGGGTCTCGGCGGGCGCACCGGTGGTGGCCGCGGTCACCCTCGGGGACGAGGCGGGGCGGGTCGTCGGCGACGGGGACTGGCTCGCCCACCCCGGTGAGCCGCAGCTGGCCGGGGTCGAGGTGCCGCGGCAGGCCGCGGCGGAGCACCGGCTCGCGGTGGACCTCGGCGCGATGCCGCCCGCGGTGCACCGGGTGCATGTGCTGCTCGCGCTGTCCGGCGCGGCGGCCCGCCCGGGTGCCCCCGCCGATTTCGGCGCCGTCCCCGCTCCCCGGGTCGCGGTCACCACGCCGGAAGGCGCCGCCATCGCCGGTTTCACCATCACCGGCCTCGGCGCGGAGACCGCCCTGCTGGCCGTCGAGCTGTACCGCCGCCAGTCGGCCTGGAAGGTCCGCGCGGTCGGCCAGGGCTACCGGGGCGGCCTGCCCGCGCTGTTCCTCGACCAGGGGGTTCCCGACCCGGCGGGGTCGGCCGCGGCCGTGCACATCGCGGTCGACCGCGAGCAGGCCCGCTCGGTCGACCTGCCCGCGCCCGCGGGCGCGGACCGCGCCGCCGCGAGTCCGTCCGGGACGGGCTCCCACCAGGCAGACCGCACCTCGGGAACGGGCGCCGCGGCCGGTGCGCGGCCGTCCGGGGCCGGGGGTCCGGTGGACTACCGGCACCCCCGGCGCCGCACCGCGCCCGCCACTCCGCCGCCGGCCCCGCCCGCGCGGCCGGGCCAGGTGCCGACGCCCCGCGACGACCGTCCTGCGCCGGCGTCGGCGCCTCCGCCGCCGCCCGCGGAGGCGCCGCGGGTGCCGGTGGCCGGGGACGCGGCGGGGAGCTCGATGGATGAGCGGCTCTACAACCAGGTCTGGGGCATGTTCGAGGACCTGTCGCGGTCGGTGGCGGCGTATCGCAGCGCCGCGGACTTCGCCGAGTCGCGCTTCGAGCAGGAGCTGGACCGGCTGCTGGCCGACCCGCGCACCCGGGGCGGCGCGGCGGCGGAGGCGGCCCGCGAGGACGCCCAGGGCAAGCAGGCGGCGCTGGTCGACCAGGCCAGGGCGGTGCTCGACCGGGACCTGGCGCAGCTCACCGCGGAGGCCGAGGCCGTCGAGCCGGCGCTGCCGCCGGAATTCGCCGGCTGGGAGAATCCGGTGTGGCACGGCTACCGGGTGCCCGAGCGGCTGCCGCTCGCCGTCCGCCTCGGCAGCCTGTGCCTGCCGGAGGCGCCCGAGCTGCGTATCCCGCTGCTGAGCCGGCTCCCGCTGGAACGCGGCCTGTGGGTGGACAGCGCCGAGAACCGCAGGGCGGCCGTGGAGGCGGCGGTGGCGGTGGCGGCCCGGCTGCTCGCCTCGCACCCGGTGGGCGCCTTCGCGGTGCACGCCCTGGACCCGGCGGGATCGGGCGCGACCGCGCTCGCCCCGCTGCATTCCGGCGGCGCGCTCGTGCTGCCGCCGCCCGCCGCGGGCGCGGCCGGGGTGAGCGAGCTGCTGACCCGGCTCACCGAGCGGGTCGACCTGATCCAGATGGCCAGACGCGGTGGCGCCGCCGAGGACCTGCCGCCCGGTTTCGACACCGCCGAGCAGCTGCTGATCGTCAACGAGTTCCCGTACGGCTTCGACGACCGGTCGGTCAACCAGCTTCGCTATCTCGCCGACGAGGGCCCCTCGGCGGGCCTCCATCTGCTGGTGGTGGCCGACCGGGAGGACGCGGCGGCGTACGGTCCCGTGCTCGATCCGCTGTGGCGTTCGCTGCTGCGGCTCACCCCGCTGCCCAGCGACCATCTGGCCGACCCGTGGGTCGGGCACGCCTGGACGTACGAGCCGCCGCTGGTGCCGCCGGGCAGCCGGATCCTCACCGATGTGCTCAGGCAGCTGGCCGCGGCACGCCCGGCGTATGGGGCCTGACCTGCGCTCTTGAGGTTAATTTTACCATTCCTTGGTTATTCGTGTACGGTTCTTTGACCGAGTCTTTTCGACCCGACGGAGGACCTGTGGACGTCTCCCTCGCCCTCTGGGTGTTGACCATTGCCGGCCTGTGCGCGCTGATCGCCGCGGACTTCCTGATCGGCCGCACCCCGCATGATGTATCGGTCCGTGAGGCCGGCCTGTGGACCGCCGTCTGGGTGGTCCTGGCCGCGCTCTTCGGCCTCGGGCTGCTGCTCTTCTCCGGCGGACAGCCGGCCGGAGAGTTCTTCGCGGGCTACATCACCGAGAAATCGCTCAGCGTCGACAATCTCTTCGTCTTCGTCCTGATCATGGGCAGGTTCGCGGTGCCCTCGCACTACCAGCAGCGCGTCCTGCTGGTCGGTGTGCTGATCGCCCTGGTGCTGCGGGCGGTCTTCATCGCCGCGGGCGCCACGATCGTCGCCAGCTTCTCCTGGGTGTTCTTCATCTTCGGCGGCTTCCTGATCTGGACGGCCTGGAAGCTGATCAAGGAGGCCCGCACCGAGCAGCAGGACGACGCGGAGTTCGAGGAGAACCGGCTGCTCAAGATGGTCGAGAAGCGGGTGCCCGCCACCGACCGCTACCACGGCACGCGGCTGTTCATCACCGAGAACGGCAAGCGGCTGATGACACCGATGCTGATCGTGATGCTGGCCATCGGGACCACCGATGTGCTCTTCGCCCTGGACTCCATCCCGGCGATCTTCGGCCTCACCCAGGACCCCTACATCGTCTTCACCGCCAACGCCTTCGCCCTGATGGGCCTGCGGCAGCTGTACTTCCTGATCGGCGGGCTGCTCAAGAAGCTGGTCCACCTGTCCTACGGCCTGTCGGTGATCCTCGGCTTCATCGGCGTGAAGCTGGTGCTGCACGCGCTGCACGAGGCGGGCGTCCACGTGCCGGAGATCTCCATCCCGGTCTCGCTCGGCGTCATCGTCGTCGTCCTCGCCGTCACCACCGCCACCAGCCTGCTGGCCGTCCGCGGCAACGACGGCCAGGACCCGGCCGGATCCGGCACCGACTCCACCGGGGACACCGAGGGCGACGGCGGCGACACGCCCGCCGACCGTCCCGACCAGCACATAGGCGCCTGACCTCCCCCCGGCGCGCCGCACACCGTGCGCCGGGGTCTACCGTGGCCCCGTAGCGACGGTAGACGTGGAAAGGCACGGATGTGGCGAGCCCCCAGGCCCTCCCCGAGCTGACCGGAGCCCGGTACTTCGACGCCTGGCAGCTCGACACGGTGGCTCTCGCCGTCGTCGTGCTGCTCGGCGCCTGGTACGCCCACGGGGTACGCCGCAGGCGGCGCGCGGGGGAGCGGTGGCCGCTGTGGCGTACGGCCGCCTTCTACCCGCTGGGCCTGGGCACCCTGGTGGTCGCCACGATGTCCTCGCTCGCCGTCTACGACCGGGTGCTGTTCTGGCCCGCGGCGGTGCAGAACATCCTGCTCGACCTCTTCGCCCCGCTCGGCCTCGCCCTCGGCGACCCGCTGGGGCTGGCAGAGCCGGGCGGCCGGCTGCACCGGGCCTTCTCCTCCCGGCCGGTGCGCGCCCTGACCTATCCGCTGGTCAGCTCGCTGCTGGTGCTCGCCTCCGAGCTGACCATCTACTTCACGCCGTATTTCGCCACCGCGCTGGGCAACCCGCTGGTCCGCCAGCTGATGCATCTGCAACTGCTGCTCACCGGGAGCCTGTTCGTGCTGCCGATGCTCAGCCGGCAGGAACTGCTGCCGCGCTGGTGCACCCACCCGGTGCGGGCGGCGCTGGTCTTCCTCGACGGGCTGTTCGACTCGGTGCCCGGCATCGTGGTGATGACCAGCGGCACCCTGGTCGCCGGCCACTGGTACACCGACCACCCCCGCACCTGGGGGCCCGGGGTGCGCCATGACCAGATGCTCGGCGGCGGACTGATGCTGACGCTGGCCGAACTCGTCGGGCTGCCCTTCATCCTGCTGGTCTTCATGGAGTGGTGGCGGGCCGAGCGCGCCAAGACAGCCGAGCTGGACGCCCGCCTCGACCGCGAGGCACTGGTGGCGGTCGCGCCGTCCTCCGAACCCGCGCCCGCCGCCGCGTCCGCTCCGGCCTCCGCTATGTCCGGGACCGCTGCCGCCGCGCCGCCCGCCGCCCCCGCTGTGCCCGGGATGACCAGGCCCTGGTGGGAGACCGACCAGGGCGAGGTCGGCGAGCGGATGCGCCGGGGGCGCTGACCGGCACGCCCCGCGCCCTTCTCCGCCGCGGCGGCGTTCGCCCTGTCACCCGACCGGCCCACCGGGCTCCCCCGACCGGGTGAACTCCCCGGTCGTCTGCCCTGATTGCGCAACCGCGCTCCGGCGCGGCTCGTCACTTACGGTGAGATACATGTGATCCGGGTGACGGAACGGGGGTCGGGTCATGGACACGGTCATCGTGCAACTGCCGGAGGTGCGCGGGCTGCATGCCGAGCCCGCGGGCCGGCCGCGGCTGCTCAAGCTGGGACCGGGGCAGACCGCGGACTTCGGGCGCGGCGCCCCCGGACGACCGGTGCCGGTGCGGCTGCCCGACCCGGGAGTGTCGCGCTGCGCCGGGCAGATCACCGCCGCGGAGGACTACTGGCGGCTGTCCAACTACAGCCGTACCGCCACCTATGTGGTCGAGAATCTGGAAGGCGCGGGCGAGCACATCAAGGTCGCGCCCGGACGGCTCGGCGCACCCGTGCCGTTCGAATTCTCCCGGGTCGTCCTCCCCTCGGAGGGCGCGCAGGCCAGCTTCAAGGTCTTCGCACCCCAGCACGCCTATCGCGACGACACCGGCGGCGGCCCGGCCGGCGGCGAACACACCGTCATGCCCTTCGCCCTCGACGCGACCGCGAAATACTTCCTGGTCCTGCTCGCCCTGTGCGAACCGCGGCTGCGCAACGCCTCGACCGGTGCCGTCCCCGGGGTCGGCGACGTCCTGGAAAGGCTGCGCCCGCTCACCTCCTGCCGCGACCTGACCCGGTCCGCCGTCAACTACCACGTCGACTACCTCGCCTCGGCCAAACTGCGGCTGCGCGACGACTCCGTCGACCCGGACACCGACACCCTCGCCGGCGGCAAGCGCGAAGAACTCGTCGCCTTCGCCCTGCGCTTCGACCTGGTCAGGGAAGAGCATCTGGCCCTGCTGCCGCCCCGGGCGCCCTCCCGGCCGTCCCCCGCGGCCCGTCAGGCCGCGCGGGCGAGCTGACCCATGCCCGAACCGGACCCCACCCCGCATGCCGCATCGGGCGCCGTCCCTGACGCTGGCCGGGACCCCGCGGGCGGTCGCGGCCCGCACCCTTCCCCGGGCCGCGCCCCGGACGGTGGCCCGGACGCCGCCCTCGACGCTGGCCAGGTCCCGGTGGCCGACGGCGCCCGGGTGGAGGAGCGGGACCCGGCGGCCGACCGGGCACGGCAGGGCGAGCGGAACACCGCGGCCGGCCGTGCCCGGGAGGACGGACGGGGCCGCCGGGCGCCCGTGGATGTGCCGGACGGCTACCGGCTCGGCGACTGGACCATCACCGGGCTGATCGGCTCGGGCAGTTGGGGCAGCGTCTACACCGCCCGGGGCGCGAACGGCACCGCGGCCGCCGTGAAATTCCTCGGCACCGCCCTGCTGAGCCCCGGCCAGCAGGCCGCGATGGCCGACCTGGTGCGCCGGGAGGTGCGGTTCAGCCTGGCCGCACACCACCCGCACCTGATCCGTACTGTCGAGGCGCTGACCGTCCGCGACCCCGCCCGCCCCGACCTCGACGGCTGTACCGCCCTGGTCATGGACCGCGCCGACCGCAGTGTCCAGGACGTCCTCGACACCGTCGACGCGGGCCGCCCACCTCCCGACGCCGGCCGCATCCTGCGCGGCGCCGCCGCAGGACTGGCACATCTGCACCGCGCGGGCTGGCTGCACGGCGACCTCAAGCCCGCCAACATCCTGCTGGGACCGCAGGGCGAGGTGTGGCTCGCGGACTTCGGCCTCACTGCGGAACTCGACGGCACCCACGCCTACGTTCCCCCCATGGGCACCCTGGACCACCTCCCGCCGGAGTGGTGGTCGGCCCGCACCGGCAGCCAGGGCACCGCCGTCCGCCCCACCGCTGACATCTGGGCCTACGGGATCCTGGCCCATGAGGTGCTGTGCGGCGGACTGCACCCCTTCCCCGGCGCCACCGCCCGCGCCCGGGCGCTGGCCGCCCAGTCCTACGCCCGCGGCGCGGCCCCCCTGCGGCTGGCACCGTCCCTCCCCGACGGCTGGCACCGGCTCATCACCGACTGCCTGGCCCCCGACCACGCCGCCCGAGCCGGGCTGACCGCCGACCGGTTGGCCGCCCGCGTCGCGGCCCTCGGCCCCGCCGGAACCAGGGCCCCGGCGCGCAGTACCCGGCGCCAGGTCTTGCTTCCGGCCGCCCTGGCCGGCGTGCTGCTCGCGGCCGGCGCCGGCCTGCTGCTGACGGACGACAGCCGCCCGGCCCGCCCGAAGGCGGGATCGGGCGCGCCACCGGTGGCCACGATCGCCTCCGTCAACGACATCCTCCCGGCCCAGTCCGACGTCCCGGCCGCCCTGCGCCCGTCCATCGGCCAGGCCGCCCGACTGTGCGCGGAGCCGGAGGTGACCCCCGCCCTGATCGCCGCGATGCTCAAGGCGGAGAGCGGCTTCGACGTCCATGCCCGCCGGCCCGCCACCGACGAATACGGAGTCGCCATGTGGACGCCCAGGGTCTTCAACGCCTGGGCGGTCGACGGCGACCTGGACGGGCGCAAGAACTACATGTCCGCACCGGACGCCATCGCCACCATGGGCGTCTATCTGTGCTGGGTCGACCAGGAGTTGAAGCTGGACGGCATGCGCGGCGATCTCCCCTCGTGGATCGCCGCGGCCTACCGCACCAGCGTCCGCACCATCGTCGACGCCCACGGTGTCCCGGCCCGCGTACAGCCCTACGTCGACACGGTCCGGCGCTATTTGGCCGGCTATGCGCTCCACCCGGACGCTACGGGCGGTCCAGAGTGATGGAGTTGACCGGGGTGAGGTCGGCGCGCACCCCGTGCTGCGCGGCCATGTCGTAGTTGCAGTTGGTGCCGTTGGAGCCCAGGCACAGACGGGCGTGGGCGCCGCCGGTCTGGTTGTTGAGCACCCAGTGCCAGCCGACCTGGTTGCTCAGGTTGTGGGCGCCGTAGCTCCAGTAGACGTCGGTCGGTGTCACGGCCTCCGCGTCCTGGGCGTAGACACAGACCGCGCCCGACGGGCAGCCGTCCCATGAACTGCCTGCCGCCTGTGCGTTGGTGAGACCGCCCGTGGCCACCACACCCGCTGCGAACGCCATTGCCGTGACCGCCCTGGTGATCTTCTGCATGGTCTTTCCTTCCGTCGGGGCCGACCGTCCTGCCGGCCACCAGAAACGTAACCGGCGGCGATCACGCTCCGCTCCTGACAGATGACAGGGTGTGGCGGTCGGTGCCCCCTGGATCAGTGCTGGTAGGCCGCGGCGAGCGCGCGGGCCGTCGCGGCGATCCGGTCCCGCAGCTCCGGCGGGTCCAGCACCTGCGCCTCGGCGCCCAGCGACAGGAAGAACGCGTGCGCCTGGTCCAGCGACTCGGTCGGCAGCGTGGCGCGGGTCCAGCCGTCCGGCTCGGCCCTGCCGGTCGCCTCCAGTGCCCGCGCGGCGGACCCGGTCAGCCGCGCGGCGGCCCGCGGCGACAGCCGTACCACCGCCTCGCCGTGGTGCAGCCGGGCGTGGAAGTCCTCCTGGGAGCGCCGCCAGTGGTCCGCCAGGTCGAAGTCCGCGGGCACCTCGCAGCGCTCCGCGCCGACGGTCAGCCGCAGGATCTGGTCGACCCGGTAGGTGCGCGGCCCGGGACCCGCCACTGTGTACCAGCGGCCCGCCTTGAGGACCAGGCCGTACGGTTCGAGCCGCCGGTCGACGTCGGTCGGCTCCTTCCAGCGCCGGTAGCGCACATCGAGGACCCTGCCGTTCCACACCGCGTCGGCGACCTGCGGCAGGAACGGAACCTCGGCGTCGGCGGCGTACCAGCCGGGCGCGTCCAGGTGGAAGCGGGTGCGCATCCGGTCGGCCTGCTCGCGCAGTCCGGCCGGCAGCGCGGCCCTCAGCTTGAGCTGGGCGGCGGCCAGCGCGGGGCCGAGGCCCAGTTCCGCCGCGGGACCCGGCGCGCCCGACAGGAACAGCGCCTCCGCCTCGCCCGCGTTCAGCCCGGTCAGCCGGGTGCGGTAGCCCGCGAGCAGCTGGTAGCCGCCCCGGTGGCCGGCGTCGCCGTACAGCGGCACACCGGCCGTGTGCAGCGACTCCACGTCCCGGTAGACGGTCCGCGGCGACACCTCCAGCTCCGCGGCCAGCTCGGCGGCGGTCATCCGGCCGCGGGTCTGGAGCAGCAGCAGGATCGACAGCAGACGGCTGGACTTCACTGACACAAGGTGTCAGTGAACCGGTCGTACGGTCCAGCCATGGCTTTCCGCGAGAAGTTCCTCACCGTGCCGCCGCCGATCGAGGTCGGGGGCCGGCGCGTCAAGCGCTACCACGTGACCGCCGACCCGTCCGGCATCGCGCCCGACGTGCAGAAGGCGGCGTACGCGATCCTGCCCGACCTGCTGCCGGAAGGCGACGGCACGCCCGGCGCGGCCTTCGCCGTCCTCCACAGGGGAGGGGACGACGGGGCCTATCTCAACGCCTACACCTGGGCATGGGACAACGCGCTGCACTTCGCGGCGGCCGTGGCGGGGCAGCCCGTCCTGGGCTGCCCCGACCGGGACCCGACGCACTTCGTGCGGCTGGAGCCCCGGCTGATCGGCTGCGTCTGGGAACTGCCGCCGATCCTGCACGAGCGCGACGCCTGGGTCCGGCACGTCCTCGCCCCTGACCGGCCCGACCTGGCCGGCTACCTCGACGACTCGCTGCCCGAGGGCAGCACGGGAGACCGCACGTGAACGACTTCGACTTCCTCACCGCCAGCTGGGACATCGCCAACCGCCGGCGTGCCGACTTCCTCGACGCGGACAGCGCCTGGGAGGACTTCCCCGGTGTCGCCACCGCCTCCCGGTGCTTCGGCGGCGGCGCGGACTTCGACGAGACCGTCTTCCCCGCCAAGGGCACGGCCGGCCTGACGCTGCGGCTGTACGACCCGGAGCGCGGCGAATGGTCGCTGTACTGGTCGAGCAGCAGCGCCGGCCTGCTCTTCCCGCCGGTGACCGGCCGCTTCACCGACGGCACGGGAGTCTTCCACGGCGACGACACCTATCACGGCAAGGACGTCAGGGCGCGCTTCACCTGGTCCGGAGCCTGAGCGGGCAGACCCTGGCCGCCGCCCGTGCCGCCGCGTCGGGCGCGGGCTTCGGCAACGTCAGCGTGACCGACGCGACCGGGGCGAAGCGTTCGGCGGCCACGGCCGCCGACTGGAGGGTCTGCTTCCAGAGCCCGGCCGCGGGCACGGCCGACACCGGTATGCCGGTCCGCCTGTCAGTGGCGAAGCTCACCGAGAGCTGCCCCGCCAGGGACGGCGGCGCGAAGGCGACCCCGTCCACCCGCCGCTCGTCCATGACCCACCGCGTCACGAAATCCCGCAAGAGCCGCACCCGCCATCAACGACGGCCGGGACGTGGCCGGCGCGGAGATGTGCGTGCGGGTCGGTGCACGGGCCTCCCCCTTCGCCGGAGGGGGAGGCACGGGAGAAGGCGCCGGCCTGCTCACCAGCCGCGCTTGCGCCATTCGTCGAGGTGGGGCCGCTCGTCACCGATCGTGGTGTCGTCGCCGTGGCCCGGGTAGACCCAGGTCTCGTCAGGAAGGGCGTCGAAGAGCTTGGCGGTGACGCCGTCCAGCAGCGAGGTGAAGGCCGCAGGGTCGTCGTGGGTGTTGCCGACCCCGCCGGGGAAGAGGCAGTCGCCGGTGAAGACGTGCGGGTGGCCGTGCGGGTCGTCGTAGACCAGCGCGATGCTGCCCGGGGTGTGGCCGACCAGGTGGCGGGCGGTGAGGGTGATCCGGCCGACGTTGATGGTGCCGCCGTCGTCGACGGGCACGTCGGTGGGGACCGGGATGCCCTCGGCGTCGTCCCGGCCCGCGTACGTCCGTGCGCCGGTCTTCCTGACCACCGGGCCGAGGCCCTGCCAGTGGTCGGCGTGCTGGTGGGTGGTGACCACCGAGGCCAGCCCGTCGTCGCCGATCAGGTCGAGCAGTGTCCGGGGCTCCGCCGCCGCGTCGATGAGCAGCTGCTCACCGGTGGCGCGGCAGCGCAGCAGGTATGCGTTGTTGTTCATCGGGCCGACCGCGACCTTGCTGATGATCAGATCGCTGAGTTCGTGTACGTCGGGGGGCCCGCCCACCGTCACTTGTCCGCTGTACGCCATGGCGTCAGCCTAGCGGCGGCAGCACCGGCAGCGGGTGTCCTGCGGGACTGACGTCGAGGCCGTCGCCCTTGCCGCGGCCGCTGACCCACGCGAGCAGGCCGCGCGCCGGCCCCGAGACGGTCAGCTCGGGCTCCGCCGCGGCACCCAGGTCCCAGGAGGTGCCGGAGCCGGTGTCGCGCAGCCGGACGGGGGCCACGCCCTCGTGCGCGGCCAGGCGGTCGACGACCCAGGCCAGCTCGCGGTCGGCGAAGGCGGCCGGCAGGTCGTCCGCGGTGTGGCCGGCGTCGAGGTCGACGTGGTGCAGCCGCACCTCGGTCAGCCGCAGCCAGGGGATCTCGGCCGCAGCGATCACCCGCCCCGAGCGCATCGCGACCTGGCTCGCCCAGGCGGCGGGCGGCAGTGCCGCCAGCGCCGCGGCGAGACGGCCGGCGGAGTCCCGCAGGTCGTCCAGCTGCTCGGCGGGCGGCCGGCCGGCGCCCGCTTCGATGTCGCGGTCGCGGGTGGCCGCGTCGGCGTACATCGGGGTCTCCTCGCCGGTCCGCGCCCAGGCCAGCAGATTCACCAGGGCGTCGGCGTTGCGGGCGAGGTGGGCCAGCACATGGCCCCGGGTCCAGCCGGGCAGCAGGGAGGCGCCCGCCAGGTCCTGCGCGGACAGTCCGGCCGCGGCGGCGAGCAGCTGCTCCGTGGCTTCCGCCAGCTCGGCCGCATCGCGGTCGGGGTCGGGTCGTTGGACGGTCACAGGCGCTCCCGGCGGGTCGTCGGCGGTACGGACGTCAGCTTTCCGTATGCCCCGCGGCACGCAGAGCGATGCGCAGCACACGATCGGGTGAACCTGGCGGTACGATCCCGTAATTCGAATGCGCGTGCTATATGGTCGTTGTGTCGCAACCGCAGCGACAGGAAGAAAAGCCGAGTGCGCCCCGTTTACGCTGACTGGGGGGTGCCGACTCTCCCCCATCTCTAGGAAAGGTGCGCACTGGCGTGGCCGATCGACTCATCGTCCGTGGCGCTCGCGAGCACAATCTGAAGAACGTCTCGCTGGAGCTGCCCAGGGACTCGCTCATCGTGTTCACGGGCCTGTCCGGTTCCGGCAAGTCCTCGCTGGCCTTCGACACGATCTTCGCCGAGGGCCAGCGCCGGTACGTCGAATCGCTCTCGTCCTACGCGCGGCAGTTCCTCGGCCAGATGGACAAGCCGGACGTGGACTTCATCGAGGGCCTGTCGCCGGCCGTCTCGATCGACCAGAAGTCCACCTCGCGCAACCCGCGGTCCACCGTCGGCACCATCACCGAGGTCTACGACTATCTGCGGCTGCTCTTCGCCCGGATCGGCAAGCCGCACTGCCCCGAGTGCGGCCGCCCGATCGCCCGGCAGTCGCCGCAGGCCATCGTCGACCGGGTGCTGGAGCTGGAGGAGGGCAGCCGCTTCCAGGTTCTCTCGCCGCTGGCCCGCGAGCGCAAGGGCGAATTCGTCGACCTCTTCGCGGACCTGCAGACCAAGGGATACAGCCGGGCCAGGGTGGACGGCGTCACCGTCCAGCTCACCGACCCGCCCAAGCTCAAGAAGCAGGAGAAGCACACCATCGAGGTGGTCGTCGACCGCCTCACGGTGAAGGACTCCGCCAAGCGGCGGCTCACCGACTCCGTCGAGACCGCGCTGGGCCTGTCCGGCGGCATGGTCATCCTCGACTTCGTCGATCTGCCGGAGGACGACCCGCAGCGCGAGCGGATGTTCTCCGAGCACCTGTACTGCCCTTATGACGACCTGTCCTTCGAAGAGCTGGAGCCGCGCTCCTTCTCCTTCAACTCGCCCTTCGGCGCCTGCCCCGACTGCACGGGCATCGGCTCCCGGATGGAGGTCGACCCGGAGCTGATCGTCCCCGACGACCAGAAGTCGCTCCAGGAGGGCGCCATCGCGCCCTGGACCGGCGGCATGTCCAAGGGGTATTTCGAGCGACTGGTCGACGGACTGGCCACCGAGCTGGGCTTCCGTACCGACATCCCGTTCGCCGGACTGCCCGCCCGGGCCAGGAAGGCACTGCTTTACGGCCACAAGTCCGAGGTCCGCGTCGCGTACAAGAACCGCTACGGCCGCGACCGGGTGTACAACGCGCACTTCGAGGGTGCGGTGCCGTTCGTCAAGCGCCGGCACCAGGACTCCGAGAGCGACTCCAGCCGGGAGCGCTTCGAGGGCTACATGCGCGAGGTGCCCTGCCCGACCTGCGAGGGCAGCAGGCTCAAGCCGATCGTGCTGGCCGTCACCGTGCAGGACCGCTCCATCGCCGACGTCTCCGCGATGTCGATCAGCGACTGCGCCGAGTTCCTGGGCGCGATGAAGCTGGACGCCCGCGACCGGAAGATCGCCGAGCGGGTGCTCAAGGAGGTCAACGAGCGGCTGAGGTTCCTGGTCGACGTCGGCCTGGACTATCTGTCGCTGAACCGGGCGGCGGGCACGCTGTCCGGCGGCGAAGCGCAGCGCATCCGGCTGGCCACCCAGATCGGCTCCGGCCTGGTCGGTGTGCTCTATGTGCTGGACGAGCCGTCCATCGGCCTGCACCAGCGCGACAACCACCGGCTGATCGAGACGCTGGTCCGGCTGCGCGATCTGGGCAACACGCTGATCGTGGTGGAGCACGACGAGGACACCATCAAGACCGCCGACTGGGTGGTCGACATCGGCCCGGGCGCCGGCGAGCACGGCGGCAAGGTCGTGCACTCCGGCTCGCTCAAGGAGCTGCTGGCCAACGAGGAGTCGCTGACCGGGCAGTATCTGGCCGGCAAGCGGGTCATCCCGACCCCGGACGTGCGCCGCCCGATCGACCGCGAGCGGCGGCTGACCGTGCGCGGCGCCCGCGAGCACAATCTGCAGGACATCGACGTGTCCTTCCCGCTGGGCGTGCTCACCGCGGTCACCGGTGTCTCGGGCTCCGGCAAGTCCACCCTGGTCAACGACATCCTCTACACCCACCTGGCCCGCGAGCTGAACGGCGCGCGCAGTGTGCCGGGCCGGCACACCCGGGTGGACGGCGACGACCTGGTGGACAAGGTCGTGCACGTCGACCAGTCGCCGATCGGCCGCACCCCGCGCTCCAACCCGGCGACGTACACCGGGGTGTTCGACCATGTGCGGCGGCTGTTCGCCGAGACGATGGAGGCCAAGGTCCGCGGCTATCAGCCCGGCCGCTTCTCCTTCAACGTCAAGGGCGGCCGCTGTGAGAACTGCGCGGGCGACGGCACGATCAAGATCGAGATGAACTTCCTGCCGGACGTGTACGTGCCGTGCGAGGTCTGCCACGGTGCCCGCTACAACCGGGAGACCCTGGAGGTGCACTACAAGGGCAAGTCCATCGCCGAGGTGCTGGACATGCCCATCGAGGAGGCGCTGGACTTCTTCGAGGCGGTGCCGACCATCGCCCGCCATCTGCGCACCCTGCACGAGGTCGGCCTGGGATACGTACGGCTCGGACAGTCCGCGCCGACGCTGTCCGGCGGCGAGGCCCAGCGCGTCAAGCTCGCCTCGGAGCTGCAGAAGCGCTCCACCGGGCGGACCGTGTACGTCCTGGACGAGCCGACCACCGGGCTGCACTTCGAGGACATCAGCAAGCTGATCAAGGTGCTGTCCGGGCTGGTCGACAAGGGCAATTCGGTGATCGTCATCGAGCACAACCTCGATGTCATCAAGACCGCCGACTGGGTCGTCGACATGGGCCCCGAAGGCGGAAACGGCGGCGGTCTGGTGGTCGCCGAGGGCACTCCCGAGCAGGTCGCGGGCGTCCCGGCCAGCCACACCGGCAAGTTCCTGCGCGACGTCCTGGGCGCCGACCGGGTCAGCGACGCCGCCGTGCCGGCGCCCAGGAAGCGCGCGGCCTCCAAGGCGGCGCCCAAAGCGGCGCCCAGGAAGGCGGCGCCGGCCAAGAAGACCGCCGCCCCCAGGAAGCGCGCCGCCAAGGCCTAGCTGTACTGCCCTGTGAGGCCGGGCCGCGCCACCGGCCGAGGCGGGGCATGGCGGCACAGCCGGGGCACGTAAGGTACGGGTCGCACCGCACGCAGCGTGCGGTGCGACCCGTACCACCTGGAGCACGTATGACCAGCGAACTGCCCGCCTGCCGCCGTACCGTCCTGCGGGGCGCGGCACTGGCCGGGGCCGCCGGAATCGGACTGACCGCCTGCGGCGGCAAGAACGGCTCGGCCGACGGTCCCGCCAAGGCCGTGGAGCTGGGCGCGGCGAGCGAGGTGCCGGTCGGCGGCGCCAAACTCTACCGCGACGACAAGGTCGTGGTGTCGCAGCCGCAGCAGGGCGCCTTCAAGGCGTTCAGCGCGGTGTGCACCCACCAGGGCTGTGTGGTCGACTCGGTGGAGGGCACGACCATTTCCTGCCCCTGCCACGGCAGCCGGTTCGACGCCGAGACCGGGGCCGTGGTCCAGGGACCGGCGACCAAGGCGCTGCCCGCCGTCCACGTCACGGTGGCGGGCGGCAGGATCACCGCGGGACCCGCGAGCTGACCGGCCGGCAGGCGGGGCTCAGGGACCCGGACTCCGGGATTCCGGAACCCCGAGCCTGCCCCCGGTCTGTCGTATCCCGCCAGTAGGGTGGGATGCATGGCAGACCCCAGCAGCTACCGACCGAAGCCGGGCCAGATCCCCGACTCTCCCGGGGTCTACAAATTCCGGGACGAGCACGGCAGGGTGATCTACGTCGGCAAGGCGAAGAGCCTGCGCCAGCGCCTGTCCTCGTACTTCCAGGACATCACCAACCTGCACCAGCGCACCGCCACCATGGTGACGACCGCCGCCGCCGTGGAATGGACGGTCGTCTCCACCGAGGTCGAGGCGCTGCAGCTGGAGTATTCCTGGATCAAGGAGTTCGACCCGCGGTTCAACGTCAAGTACCGCGACGACAAGAGCTATCCGTCCCTCGCCGTCACCATGAACGAGGAATTCCCGCGCGTCCAGGTGATGCGCGGCCCCAAGCGCAAGGGCGTCCGCTACTTCGGCCCCTACGCGCACGCCTGGGCGATCCGCGAGACCGTCGACCTGATGCTGCGGGTCTTCCCGGTCCGCACCTGCTCCGCCGGGGTGTTCAAGCGTTCCGCCCAGATCGGCCGGCCCTGCCTGCTCGGCTACATCGACAAGTGCTCCGCGCCCTGCGTCGGCCGGATCAGCGAGCCCGACCACCGCGAACTGGCCGAGGAGTTCTGCGACTTCATGGCCGGCCACACCGGTACGTATCTGCGCCGGCTCGAACAGCGCATGAAGGACGCCGCGTCGGCCATGGAGTACGAGCAGGCGGCCCGGCTGCGCGACGACCTGGAGGCGCTGCGCCGCGCCATGGAGAAGAACGCGGTGGTGCTCGCCGACGCCACCGACGCCGACCTGATCGCGGTCGCCGAGGACGAACTCGAAGCCGCCGTGCAGATCTTCCACGTCCGCGGCGGCCGGGTCCGCGGCCAGCGCGGCTGGGTCACCGACCGGGTCGAGGCGGTCGACACCGCGGGCCTGGTCGAGCACGCGATCCAGCAGCTCTACGGCGACGAGCGGGGCGACGCGGAGCAGTCCGGCGGCAGTGGCGGCGTGCCCAAGGAGGTGCTGGTCCCGGCCCTGCCCCAGCCCGCGGAGGCGCTCGCCCAGTGGCTGTCGGACCGGCGCGGCTCGCAGGTCAGCCTGCGGGTGCCGCAGCGCGGCGACAAGAAGGACCTGATGGCCACCGTCCAGCGCAACGCGTCGCAGGCGCTGGCCCTGCACAAGACCCGGCGGGCCTCCGACCTCACCACCCGCTCCCGGGCGCTGGAGGAGATCGCCGCCGCCCTCGACCTGGACACCGCGCCGCTGCGGATCGAGTGCTACGACATCAGCCATCTGCAGGGCGACGACGTGGTCGCCTCGATGGTGGTCTTCGAGGACGGGCTCGCCCGCAAGAGCGAATACCGCCGCTTCCAGATCAAGTCGTTCGCGGGCCAGGACGACGTCCGTTCCATGCACGAGGTGATCTCCCGCCGCTTCCGCCGCTATCTGCTGGAGAAGCAGAAGACCGGCGAGTGGGAGCCCGACCAGCCGCAGGCGGCAGCCGGGGCCGAGGGCGGCGGCACCGGCCGGGACGGGAGCCACGACGGGAGCCACGAGGAAGCGGTCGGCGGACCCATCGACCCGGACACCGGCCGGCCGCGCAAGTTCGCGTACCCGCCGCAGCTCGTGGTCGTCGACGGCGGCCAGCCGCAGGTCGCCGCGGCCCGCAGGGCGCTGGACGAGCTGGGGATAGCCGACGTCTTCGTGTGCGGACTGGCCAAGCGGCTCGAAGAGGTCTGGGTGCCGGGCGACGACGACCCGGTGATCCTGCCGCGCAGCAGCGAGGGCCTGTACCTGCTCCAGCGGGTTCGCGACGAGGCGCACCGCTTCGCCATCGCCTACCAGCGCAGCAAGCGCTCCAAGTCGATGAAGGCCGGCGCCCTCGACGCCGTGCCGGGCCTGGGCGAGACGCGCAAGCAGGCACTGCTCAAGCACTTCGGTTCGCTCAAGCGGCTGCGCGCGGCGAGCGTCGAGGAGATCTGCCAGGTCCAGGGGATCGGCCGCCACACGGCGGAGACGGTCGCCGCGGCCCTGGCATCCGCGGCCCCGGCCGCACCCGCGGTGAACACCGCGACCGGAGAGATCATCGAAGAGGACGACCGTACGACCGCGGGCACACCGCCTCCGGAGTCCGGCCGACAACATCGGGGGAAGAGCACATGAGCGAGCAGGACGAACAGGACAGCACACATATGACCAGCGGCGGAGCGGGTGAGGCCGGGCAGGCCATCCCCGAACTGGTGATCATCTCCGGGATGTCGGGAGCGGGCCGCAGCACCGCGGCGAAGTGCCTGGAGGACCTGGGCTGGTTCGTGGTCGACAACATGCCGCCCGCCCTCATCCCGACCATGGTGGACCTCGGCGCCCGTTCCCAGGGCAATGTGGCCCGGATCGCGGTCGTGGTGGACGTACGCGGCCGGCAGTTCTTCGACAACCTCAGGGAGTCCCTCGCGGACCTGGAGACCAAGCACGTCAAGCGCCGGGTGATCTTCCTCGAAGCCTCCGACGACGCGCTGGTGCGCCGCTTCGAATCGGTGCGCCGCCCGCACCCGCTGCAGGGGCAGGGCCGCATCGTGGACGGCATCGGGGCCGAGCGCGACCTGCTGCGCGAGCTGCGCGGCGACGCCGATCTGGTGGTCGACACCTCCAGCCTGAACGTGCACGAACTGCGCGCCAAGCTCGACGCGCAGTTCGCCGGCGAGGAGGAGCAGGAACTCAGGGCCACCGTCATGTCGTTCGGATTCAAGTACGGGCTGCCCGTCGACGCCGACCTGGTGGTGGACTGCCGCTTCCTGCCGAACCCGCACTGGGTGCCGGAGCTGCGCCCCTTCACCGGGCTCAACGACGAGGTGGCCACGTACGTGTTCAACCAGCCCGGCGCCAAGGAGTTCCTCGACCGGTACGCCGAGCTGCTGCACATCATCGCCGCCGGCTACCGGCGCGAGGGCAAGCGGTACGTGACGATCGCCGTGGGCTGTACGGGCGGCAAGCACCGCAGCGTGGCGATGTCGGAACGGCTGGCCGCACGGCTGGCGGCGGACGGAGTGGAGACGGTGACGGTGCACAGGGACATGGGGCGCGAGTGATCATGACGGGCCGGCGGCAGCGCCGCGGCGGCCGTACAGGCCGCGGGCGCGGGGCGGCGCCGAAAGTGGTCGCCCTGGGCGGCGGCCACGGTCTCGCCGCCTCGCTGGCGGCGCTCCGCCGGATCACCGGCGACCTCACCGCGGTGGTCACCGTCGCCGACGACGGCGGCTCCAGCGGGCGGCTGCGCAGCGAGATGGGGGTGCTGCCGCCCGGCGACCTGCGCAAGGCGCTGGCGGCGCTGTGCGGGGACGACGAGTGGGGCCGGACCTGGTCCAAGGTGGTGCAGCACCGTTTCGTCAGCGGCGGCGACCTGCACGGCCACGCGGTCGGCAATCTGCTGATCGTCGCCCTGTGGGAGCAGCTCAACGACGAGGTCGCCGCCCTCGAATGGGTCGGCCGGCTGCTCGGCGCGCACGGCCGGGTGCTGCCGATGTCCGCCGTCCCGCTCGACCTGCACGCCGTCGTACGGGGCCACGACCCCGCCGAGCCGGACGCGGTCTCCACCGTCCGCGGCCAGGCCACGGTCGCCCTCACCCCCGGCGAGGTGCTGGAGGTCATGCTCCGGCCGGCCGACCCGCCGGCGGTGCCCGAGGCGGTCCAGGCGGTGCTCGACGCCGACTGGGTGGTGCTCGGACCCGGGTCCTGGTTCTCCTCGGTGATCCCGCACCTGCTGGTGCCGGAATTGGCCGAGGCGCTGATGACCACCAGGGCCCGGCGGGTCCTCACGCTGAACCTCGCGCCGCAACCCGGCGAAACCGACGGATTTTCTCCGCAGCGTCACTTGGAGGTTTTGGGGCGACACGCCCCTAAACTCACCATCGACGTGGTTCTCGCCGACGAGGCCGCCGTCCCGGACCGTGACAGCCTCGACGAGGCCGCGCTACGGCTGGGCGGCACGGTCGAACTGGCCCCGGTCGCCGCCCCCGACGGGCCGCGGCACGACCCGGAGCTGTTGGCCGCCGCGTATGACCGGATTTTTCGTATGCGTGGAAGGATCGGCCCATGGCGATGACGGCAGCGGTGAAGGACGAAATCTCCCGGCTTCCCGTCACCCGGACCTGCTGCCGCAAGGCGGAGGTCTCGTCGATCCTCCGCTTCGCCGGCGGTCTGCACCTGGTGAGCGGCCGGATCGTGATCGAGGCGGAGCTGGACACCGGGATCGCCGCGCGGCGGCTCCGCAAGGACATCCTGGAGATCTTCGGCCACTCCTCCGACCTGGTCGTGATGGCGCCGGGCGGGCTGCGCCGCGGCAGCCGGTACGTGGTCAGGGTGGTCGCCGGCGGTGACCAGCTGGCCCGGCAGACAGGCCTGGTGGACGGCCGCGGGCGGCCCATCCGCGGGCTGCCCCCGCAGGTCGTCTCCGGCGCCACCTGCGATGCGGAGGCCGCCTGGCGCGGGGCCTTCCTCGCGCACGGCTCCCTCACGGAGCCGGGCCGCTCGTCGTCGCTCGAAGTGACCTGCCCCGGTCCTGAGGCCGCGCTCGCCCTGGTCGGCGCCGCGCGACGGCTCCAGATCCCGGCCAAGGCGCGCGAGGTGCGCAATGTGGACCGGGTCGTCGTACGCGACGGCGACGCGATCGGCGCGCTGCTGACCCGGCTCGGGGCGCACGACTCCGTGCTGGCCTGGGAGGAGCGCCGCATGCGGCGTGAGGTCCGGGCCACCGCGAACCGGCTGGCGAACTTCGACGACGCGAACCTGCGGCGGTCCGCGCGGGCCGCGGTCGCCGCGGGGGCGCGGGTCCAGCGGGCGCTGGAGATCCTGGGCGACGAGGTGCCCGAGCACCTTGCCGCCGCCGGGCGGCTGCGGATGGACCACAAGCAGGCGTCGCTGGAGGAGCTGGGCTCGCTGGCCGAGCCGCCGCTCACCAAGGACGCGGTGGCCGGGCGGATCCGGCGGCTGCTGGCGATGGCCGACAAGCGGGCGTCCGATCTCGGCCTGCCCGGCACGGAGGCCAACCTCACCGACGAGATGGTCGGCTGACTCCTCCGCCCTCGCCCCCGCCCCGGCGCACCGTTGCGCTCCCGGGTCCCCCTCCGTTGGCGCGGGGCCGGGCGCACGACCGCGTCGGTGGGTGCGCCTCAGCGGCGCGGGGAACTGCGCGGCCGGCCCACCAGCCGCGCGCGGGTCGTCACCGGCCAGAAGGGGCTGTCGCGGTCGTATACGGACCACCGGCCGGTGGTCGGCTGAGCGCGCAGTTCCCCGCGCCCCTGGTGGGCACCCTGCGCGGCACGGGAGCCGCGCAACCGCCGTGCCCGGGGCGGGCGCCCCCTCGCCCTAGGGGAGCCGCACAACCGCCGTGCCCGGGGGAGGGGAACCCCTTGGCGCGGCGCAGCCGCGAGGGTGGGGGATGTCACCCGGGGGAC
>NZ_JAJSYW010000061.1:0-32172 GCF_036815005.1 Streptomyces sp. IBSBF 2435
GGGCGGGGGATAGGCGGCGGGCGGTCCCTGCGGCGGAACGGCCGGAACGACCGGCGGCGCAACGGGGGAAGGGAAGGACTGGGAGCTCTCCGGGGTCGGATACTGCGGTTCCGCGCGCTCGAAGTGCGGCGGCAGCGGCGGCACCGCGCTCTGCGGCGCCGCCGGGGCCCATGGCGCGGGCTCGGCAATGGGCGGCGTCTGCGGAAGCGGCGCCCACGCGGCCGGCGGGCCTGCGGCGGGCGCATCTTCGGGAACGGCGTCCTGCGGCGGCGCCTGCTCCGGCTCGGGCCGCACCTCTGGCTCGGGCCGCACTTCCTGCGCGGCCGCCGCTATGGGTGCGGCCTCCTCGGGCACTTCGGCTGCCTGCTGCGGCGGACGCGGGTCCGCCTGTGCGACGTCCTCGATCCGCACGCCGGCCCGCTCCTCGATCTCCTGCCGCAGCGCGGCGGGGGAGAACCGTACGGTCTCGCGGCCCACCAGGTCGCCGCGCGACTCCGGATCGTCCGCTTCCTCCGCCACCGGCCGGGCTTCCGGCGCGGCCTCGGGCGCGGTCTCCGGCCCCGGAGCCGGCTCGGGGGCCGGGGCAGCGGCGGCGGCCTCGGCAGCGGCGGGCGAGACCGGGGTGCCGGACCACGCGGGGCGCTCGGCCGGGGCGCTCGGCGCCTCGGGCGCCTGCGGCGCGGTGGGCACCGACCAGGGCGCCCCGCCGGCCAACGGCGCGGCCTCTGCCGCGGGTTCCTCCGGTGTGCGCGGCGGCGGCACCTCCCACACCGGCACCCGTGCCGTCACGTCCTCGGCCGCCGGTCCGCCCGGCTCCGGCGCGGCCGGGGCCTCGGGCGCCGCAGGAACCGGCGCCTCGGCGGGCGCGTGCAGCGGCGGCTGCGGCACGGCCATGGCCGCGTTCTCGTCGCCGCTCCCGCTGCCGTTCTGCATGTACCACGCCGGCGGAGTGAAATCGAAGCGGTACTCGCCCGTCACGTCGCCGTCGGCCGGTTCCTCGACAGGGGCGGCCCCGCCCGCGCGGTTGTCGTCCCGATCGCTGTCCACTGTGCCTCCCGGTCTGCGTCGGGGAGCTTCCTGTAGCCGGCTCCCCGCCCCGTGCGCCGCAGGGCAAGTGCCCTTTCGCCACTGTCCTGCCGCTCTCGACGGACAGCCTAATCGCCGGGAGACGTCCGCCGTCAGGCCGTCCGGTTGCGCTCAGCCCATTCCCACGCCTTCGCGTCCCGCCGACCGGTGCGGATGCGCCTTCTGCCACCCGGCGCGATGTGGCCCGACACGGCTGTCCCCCCGCACCCTGGCGACGGTGCGGCCCTCCCCACACTACGACCCGCCGTGGCTCCCCGTACCCCCGAAGCCCGCCTTCTCCGTCGTAAGGCGTACCCCCGCGGGAGCGTGGGACATTGCGCGGCCGAACCGCGGCCGACGCAATGGTGACGCCGCGACAGCACGTGGTGCGGCGTGCGGAAGCCGCGGGCGTTCCGGCTCAGTCCATGCGACGGGCCTCCCCCAGGAGGCCCACCTCCGCGTCGGTCGGCTGGAGCAGCACGAACTGCCGGTGCTGCGGGGTGCCCCAGAGCATGACGCCGTCGCCGAGCGCTGGCAGCGCCGCCGCCTCCTCGCGGGTCAGCCGCAGCACCTTCGCCAGGATCTCCGCCTCCGGCGGGGAGACCCGCTGGACGCCCACGAGCCCTGCCTCGCCCAGCAGCCTGGGCGCCTGCGGGCCGAGGAAGGGCAGCAGCGTCAGCACCGCCTGCCACGGCGCCTTCGCGAGGCGGCTGCGCGGCGGATAGGTGCCGCAGTCCCGTACGACCAGCACCGGGCTGGACACGGTCGGCCCCTGGGAGGGGAGTTCCTTCACGTCGTGCACCGTCATGCACTGCTGGCCGCCGCCCGCGGCCTGCGCCAGCGGCGTCCAGACCTGCGGGCGGGCCGACTCGACCGCCACCCGCGCCCCGGTGCCGACCGCGCGCAGCGCCAGTACCTGGGCGGTCCACACGCTGCCGATCACCACGACGTCCAGCTGCGCGGGCCGGAAGAGGCCGAGGACCGCGGGATTGCCGGCCTCGTCGATGCCCGCCACCACCCCGTCGTCGCCCAGCGGCAGCGACATGGTGTCGAGCTGGCTCGCCGACAGGCCGTGCAGGTCCCGCCGCGGGCCGCGCAGCCCGAATCCCGGCCTGGCGCTGCGGCGCTGCCGGGGCACGGACGGGTCAGGCTCGCCGCCCGGCCGCATCCCTGTGCGCGGCCCCTGGTGCATCGGCTGACCGGTCATCAGCTGGTCCCTCCCAGCGGCAGCGTGGCCAGCACACCCGGCAGCTGCTCGCGGTCGAGCCGCACCAGTCCCACCTTGTGCTGGCGCGCCACCCGCTCCAATTCCCGGCGCGCCGAGGTGAGCTGGCGGTCGTCGCGGGCCGTTATCCGTACGTACGCGCTCAGCGCCGGGGTCCGCCCGGTGCCGCGGCTCAGCGTCAGGGCGAAGCTTCCGGCCATCGCGGGCACCGCGGTAAGGGCGGTGACCGTACGGGCCGTGGGCAGTGCTCCGCCGCCCTGCGGCCAGCGCCCCACCCAGTACGTGGTGTGCCAGCGGTCGTCGCAGCGCCAGGCGCGGCTGCGCTCCAGCGTCCTGCGCTGACCGGTGCCGATGCGCCCGGCCAGCGCCGTCGCCAGCGGATTGACGCCCGCCGACGTGGCCAGCGCGGCGGTCAGCTCCTCCTCGTCCAGCACCGACGCCTCGAACCCGGCCCCCGCCATCCTGCTGGCCACATGGTCCGCCGCTCGCAGCACCGCACGCTGGGCGCCGCCGAGCCCCCCGCCGCGGGCCAGCACCGCCTCGGGACACAGTTCGGGATCCAGCTTCAGCGCCACCCAGGTCACCCGGATCGCCGGCGTCCCGTACTGCGCCTGCAACGGCCCGTACGACACCGCCGCGACCGCCTGCGGCGGCAGGTGCGGCGCGGGGGCGGGCTGGACGTGCTGCACGACCTGGACGGACGCCAGCGCTATGTCGTCGATCTCCAAGGCGTCGTAGAGCAGGCCCAGCGGCATCGGCCTGGCCGTACGCAGCGGTTCGTCCCGCGACTGCACGAGCAGCACCGCCGTCAGGAACGTACCGTCGCCCACCATCCCGACGCTGCGGTCCCGCCGCCGCCCGGAGAAGGTGTACGTGCGCAGCGCCGGATCGCATTCGGTGATCGGCGCCAGCGCCGGGTCGATGAGCCCCGAAGCCGCGGTAATTGCCGCGCCGCCCAGTGTCCCCGGCTCCCGCGCGGCCTCCCTGGCCGCCTCGCGCTGCCTGCGCCGCATCGCCATCACGCTGGTCAGCCACTCGGGCAGCGGCCTGCCCCGCCGACGTACCACGGCCGCGGCCACCAGCACGGCCGCCACCACCGAGCAGGGCACCAGCACCGCACGTCCGGCCGCCGCGCCGATCAGCACCAGGGCCGCGGCCACCTCGACCAGGGCCAGCTGATGCAGGCGGAGTACGCCTATCCGCCCGGGGCGCGAACTCAGATGCAGCGCGGCCGGCGCGGGGCCCTGCCTGCGATCACGGCGTGCTGTGCTTGCGGTGGTCATCCCCCTGCGCCCTCCGTCGTGCGGCGTCATGATGTCCGTTCACCGTACCGGTGTCGTAGTACATGAGGCGCACGCGGCATAGTAAGGGGCCGACCCTGCCAACGCGATGGCACGGTGCCTGGCGGCAGCGGGTCCGACCGGACGTCACCCGGGGGGAAAACGGAACGATGGCCTCACGCAAGGAACAGCTCAACGCCTACACCTTCGCGCGCAAGCGCGTGGTGGCGGCCTTTCTCCAGCCCAGCCCTGCCGGCTCGGACGAAGGAGCCCCGCGGCCGCTGCGCACGCTCGTCCCCGGCATCGTCATCGGCGCGGTACTGCTGGCGGGCTTCGGCGCCTGGGGGCTGATCAGCCCCTCCGTGCCGCACGGCTGGGACGAGCCGGGCAAGCACGTGATCGTCGCCGACGAGTCCACCACGCGTTACGTCGTGCTGAACGACGCCGACAGCCACAAGCCCGTGCTGCACCCGGTGCTGAACATGGCGTCGGCGCGGCTGCTGCTCGACCCCGGGTCCTACGACGTCATCAAGGTCAAGGAGTCCGTGCTCGACCACAGCGGGCTCAAGCACGGTGCCACCATAGGGATCCCCTACGCGCCCGACCGGCTGCCCAGCGCCGACGACGCGGCCAAGGCCAAGGTCTGGGCGGTCTGCGACCGGCCCGGCGGCGGCACCAGCCACACCGTCCAGCAGGCGGTGTTCGTGCTCGGCGGCGACGAAGCCGCCGCCATGGGCGGCCCGTCCGCGCTCAGCGGCGACCAGGTGCTCTACGTGCAGAACCTGGACGGCGTCGAATACCTCGTCGACCGCGAGGGCACCAAATTCGAACTGGGCGGCCCCGACCCGAAGGCCCGCGCCCCGCAGGAGATGAGCCTGCTGCTGCGCACGCTCTTCGGCGAGAACCTGGAGCCGCAGACCGTCTCCGACGCCTGGCTCGCCTCGCTGGACACCGGGACCCCCATCTGGTTCCCGAAACTGACGGGCGTCGGCAGCCCCGCCGACGTGGACGGGGTGCCCGCGGGCCACTCCTCGGTCGGCACAGTGCTGGAGGCCACCTCCGCGGCGGGCGACGAGTATTACGTCATCACCAAGGACGGCATCGCACCGATCACCCGGTTCGCCGCGCTTCTGCTGCAGCAGAAGAACAATCAGCCCGACCCGGTGAAGACCAGCATCCCGGTCAGCCGGCAGCCCTCGTTCCTGCCCTCCGACTGGCCGCAGGGCGACCCCAGCCAGGTCAACACGTCGCAGGGCGACTCACCCCGCGACGTCTCCTGCAGCGTCCTGCACGGCGGCGCGACCGCGACGGCCGGGCCGCAGCTCACCTTGTGGGCGGGCAAGGACTACCCCGAGCAGATCGTCGAGGGCGCGACCAGCGCCTACGTCACGCCCGGCAGCGGCCTGCTCTACCAGGAGGTCAGCGGCACCGACACCAGCGGCGGCACGCTGTTCCTGGTCACCGACACCGGGCTGCGCTACGCCGTCCAGCGCAACAACGACAGCGCCGCGGCCAACAAGGCGGCCACCTCGAAGCAGGAGACCGACCAGGCCGCGGTCCGGCTCGGATACCCCGACGTCAAGCCGATGTCGATCCCGTCCGCCTGGTCCGAACTTCTCCCTAAAGGGCCGGCCCTGGACACGCAGAGTGCGGCACAACCGCAGGGATCCTGATCGCCCCCTTGACGGAGAAATGGGTAAACTGGTGTCAGGTGGTGTCTGTGGCCACCGGTGTCACGGGGGAGGGACGACGTTCGGATGGAAGCACCAGTAGGTGGCGCAGTAGGCAGTCTGCACGTTGCGCTGGAGGATCTGCGCAGCTTCAAGACGCGCGTGGACGGGTTGCTCGACGAGCTGGACGGTTCGCTCGTCGCACCCACGAAGATCGGTCAGGAGCGGGTCAAGTCCGCCCAGATCGGCACCGGTTTCGCCGAGGCCAACGACCTGATGAAGGCGTACAGCTACGTCCACGGCCAGCTCGAACAGCTCTCGCAGACGCTGGCCAACCAGATCGAGGCGATGAGTCTGTCGCTGCACGTCGGGCACTCGACCTTCAGGAACGTCGACCTCGGCACCCAGCGCAAGCTCCTCGACCTCAACGACGAGATCGTCCAGGCGTACAACCCGAAGCTCGACCCGAACGCGGCGAAGACGAACCCCGCGGCGCATCCCGCCGGCGACACCTCCGGGGCGAACGGCTCCAACGGCGGCGGCGGTTCGACGGCGGGCAGCGGGGGCGTCGGATGACCGGCCGCCGCACGGACGACGACGGAACGGAAGACGGGGGCAGGACATGACGGGCACGTCAGGGAGCACTCCCGGGGGCGGGTTGTTCGACAACGTGGTGAGGACGATCGAGAAGGCGCTCGACTTCTCCCGCACGGACTTCGAGTCGTTCTCGCACGAGGCGATGCTGGACATGGTCCAGCACGCCGACCCCGAGGCACTCGCCGGCTTCGGCGACCGCCTCACCACGGCCGTCACCAAGATCAACCAGATCGGCACCGACCTCAACGACCACATCGCGTACGTGGACTGGGAGGGCACGTCAGGCGCGGCCTTCAAGGAGTGGGGCAAGAACGTCGCCAAGTCCACGCTGGCGCTGGGCGACTACGCCGACTCCACCGGCAAGGCGCTGACGGCCGCCGCCGACACGCTGCGCACGGTCAAGCGCGACATCCCGAAGGTCCCGGCCGGCCCGAAGGCCACGTACGCCGCCCTGCACGCCGACCCGGCGGCCCGCCACGACCCCGACGGCCAGAAGGCCATCTCGCAGGCCCACACGCAGCTGGAGACCGCCCGCATCCAGGCGGCGGACCAGATGCACAAGCTGGCGCAGTCGTACTCGTTCTCGGCGGCGATCATCAACAACGCGCAGCCGCCTACGTATCCGCCGATGCCGGCGACGTTCGTGCCGCCGCCGGACGCGCGTAACATCGCCCATGAAACGTACGGTTCAACGGGCGGGTCGCCCGCCCCGTACACATCGAGCGCCAGTGGCAGCTCGAAGCATTCGGTGAAGCCCGCCGAGCACAGCGAACTGCGGAAGGTCCCGGTCAGCGACGGCCTGTCGCACGTGTCCACGACGGGTCAGCCGGTCGCGACGGCGCCGGACAACACCGCCCCGCCGGTCACGCAGATCCAGTCGGCGGGTCCGCTGACTCCGGTCGCTCCGACCCAGCCGGGCCCGCTGGCGCCGAACTCCGGCGGTGGGGGCGGCGGTCCCATTCTCAGCGGGCCGAACCTCGGCAACACGTTCCAGCCGATCCCCAACCAGAACCAGCAGTTCGGCGGCACCGGACCCACGCTGCCGAACCAGCTGCGGAATGTCGAGCCGGTCAACACGGCCAGTGGGCCGCGCGGCGCGAACGGCACTTTCAACCCCCGGAACATGACGGGATCGCCCGCCGAGGAGATCGGCGCCGCACCACCCATGCGGCGGAGCACGACCAACGGAATCTACGGCGGCCGCCCGACGAGCGAGCCGGAGATGTTCGGTGGCCGTGCGCAGGGCCAGGTGCCCCGTGGCAGCGTCATCGGCGGCCGGGGAGCCGCCGCGCGGATGCCTGCCGCTGGTATGGCGGAGGGTGGCAGCCCTGGTATGGGTGGCCGCAATGCCATGAACCGTGGCAGCGCAGGCCGGTTGGCGAGTGAGCCGGGCGGAGTCGTGGGCCGGACACCGGCCGGCGAGTTCGCGCCGGGCTCCACCCGCTCCGACCGTGACCGGCGTCGCAATAACCGCCGTCCCGATCACCTGATCGAAGAGGACGACTGGATCCCGACCCGAGACGATGTCGCACCGCCCGTGATCGACTGACTCAACGGCGACCCGACCGAGCCGTACCGCGAGGAGAAGAGCGATGAAACGCCGGGCACGTACCTGGGTACCGCGTGCCCTGGCTGTCGTCGCCGCAAGTGGCGCCCTGGTGCTTGGCATCGGGGCGCTGCCCGCGCAGGCGCAGACCCTCCGCCAGATGGAGTGGCATATTGACGCGATGCGGCTGCCGGAGGCCTGGAAGATCAGCAAAGGCGAAGGCATCACCGTCGCAGTAATCGACACAGGCGTCGATCGTTCGATCCCGGACCTGAAGGGGCAAGTTCTTGACGGGAAGAGCTTCACCTACCCCGTCGGCTCGCCGTACGAAGACAAAGACGGTCATGGGACGGCAATGGCCAGCCTCATCGCAGGTACTGGGGCTGCAGAAAGCGATACAGGGGCCATTGGTGTGGCACCGGACGCCAAGATCTTGCCGATCCGGATCTTGAATGATCCTCGGGATACAAACGAAGCCGCCAGTGCCGAGACGTTTACGGCAGAACTTGACAAGGCGCTGCGGTATGCGGCTGACAGTCAAGCGAGAGTGATCAGCGTCTCGCAGGAAGTGCCTGCCACATCATTGCGGCCGCAGGACGTTGCAGCGCTGCAGGACGCTGTCGACTACGCGAGGGCCAAGGGCAAGCTCATCATCTCCGGTTCTGGAAATTCGGGTGAACAGGGCAGTCCTGTGGAGTATCCGAGCGCGAGCCGCGGTGTCGTGGGCATCGGAGCATTGGACCGCAACGGGAAGGCGCTTGGCCTCTCCACCAAGGGACCGCAAGTCGATTTGTCAGCGGTTGGCGGCGACATCTCCGCAGCCTGCCCGAGCGGCATCCGGCCGCACTGTGTTGCTACTGGCAGCGGTACCAGCAACTCCACCGCCCTCACCTCCGGTTCCGCCGCCCTCCTCTGGTCCGCTCACCCCACGTGGACCGCCAACCAGGTGCTGCGGGTCCTGCTGAACACCGCGTCGAAGCCCACCGACGGCGCGGAGCGGAACGACTCGATCGGCTACGGCGCGGTGCGGCCGCGGGTGGCCCTCCAGACGCCGGGGGACCCCGGGCCGGCCGACGTCTACCCGTTGGCCGAGCACGAGGGCTGGCAGCAGTCGGCGCAGCCGTCCCCGGCGCCGACGTCCGGCGCCGCCGGAACCGCCGCGCCGGCCCCGTCGTCCTCCACCTCGCAGAAGGCCGTGGCCACGGGCCCCGGCGGAGGCGGCAGTTCGACGCCGTGGATCGCCGCCGGCGCGGCCGTCGTGGTGCTCGCGGCGGGCGGTACGGCGCTGGCGGTACGCAGTCGGCGCCGACGTACGGCCGCACCGGCTTTTGTGGCGCAACCGCTACAACCGCCACCGCCACCGCAGCAACAGCCGCCGTATGGTGGATACCGGCCGCCTCCACCGCCGCCGCCCTACTAGGCCACCACGAGGGCCTGAGGGCACAACTGGGAGCGAAGGGTTCCCTGTTGGGATCGACAGGTGGTGTGGCTAGAGTGAGCGGGTAACGTATTCGCCCGCGACGACGTACACGCGATTGCATGGGGGAGGGCAGAATCCATGACTGCCGGAATGAAAGTCACAGCGGCTTCGCTGGCCAAGCTGGAATCCGACATCACCGACATGGTCGGCTCGATGGACCGTCAGGTGAAGGCGCTTCAGACGGTGATCGACAACCTCGAAGGCCATTGGCGGGGTATCGGCGCCAACGCCTTCAACTCGCAGCAGAGCCTGATCAATGAGGACCACCGCGTACTGGCGATCCTGCTCAACAAGATCAAGGAAGCCGTGCACGACACCAACCTCACCTCGGGCTCGACCGATGAGGATGTCCTTCAGGACATGAAGAGCATCGACATCAACGGCAGCGCCGCGGGCAGCGGCATCGCCGGCCTCTGACGACCACGCCACGAGCCGTACCACTCACTTCCATGGGGGACACACATGTCTGATCCCGGTGAACTCAAGGTCACATACTCCTCGCTGGACGAGGCCGCCGGCGCGATCAAGCAGCAGGCCGGCCAGCTGGAGGCCGACCTGGACAACCTGCTGACCCGCGTCCGCGCCGTCGCCGCGTACTGGGAGGGCGACGCGCAGACCGCCTTCCACGCGGTCGCCAACGAGTGGGGCAACCGTACGCACCACATGCACGACGTGCTGGAGTCGATCGCCAGCAAGGTGCAGATCGCGAGCGGTCACTACAACGCGGCCGACAAGAAGGCCGCGTCGTACTTCGGCTGACACTGACCGGCTGTGCGGCCGACCCGGACCGGCCGGCCGTCACGGCCGACCGGCGGGTCGGCGACAGGCCTGCCCATCGGGGCGTACGGGCCGAGGAGAGGCGTCGTGAGGGTTGCAGGGCCGCCGTGTCGGCGTGCGGCGTCCGTGGCGGCTGCCGCCGCGGCACTGGCCGCGCTGTTGCCGGGAGTGATCCTGGGCACGGCGGCATCCGCGGCCGCCTCTCCTGTCCGGCCTGATTCGCCGCGGGCCGCCCAGCCGCTGGACGGCGACGGGCAGTGCACATTCCCCGCGCCGAACGTGAAGCAGATGCCCTGGTCGTTGCAGCGCATGCTGGTGAACCAGCTGTGGCAGAGCACCAAGGGCAAGGGCGTCAAGGTCGCGGTGATCGACTCCGGGGTGGACGTCAGGAATCCCCAGCTGGCCGGGGCGGTGGACCGCCAGGACAGCGTCGACCTGATCGACGCCAAGACCCGCGGCATCGTCGACCCGGTCGGGCACGGCACCGAGGTCGCCGGCATCATCGCGGCCCGCCAGTCGCCCTCCACCGGCTTTGTGGGCCTGGCGCCCGAGGCGACGATCATCTCGATCCGGCAGGCGGGCGAGGACGGCACCGGCACTGTGCCCCACCTGGTGACGGCGTTGCAGAAGGCTGTCGCCGCCCATGCCGAGGTCATCAACATCTCGCAGGACACGCCGCGCGGCACACCCGAGCTGGAGAGCGCCATCAAGGCGGCCCTGCAGGCCGACGTGGTGATCGTCGCCTCCGCGGGCAACGACGGCGGCGACGGCAAGGCGCGCACCACCTATCCCGGCGGCTACGCGGGAGTGCTGGCGGTCGGCGCTTCGGACCGCAACAACGAACGCGCCTCCTTCTCCCAGGCGGGCGGCTTCGTCGGCGTCGCCGCGCCCGGAGTGGACATGCTGTCCACCGTTCCCGGCGGCGGCCAGTGCGTGGACAACGGCACGAGTTTCGCCGCGCCATATGTCGCCGGTGTCGCGGCGCTGATCAGGGCCAAGCACCCGAAGTGGACCGCGCCGCAGGTCGTCGCGCAGATCGAGCAGACCGCGCAGCGCACCTCGCTCGGCCACAACTCCCTGGTCGGCTGGGGCGTCGTGGACCCGGTCCGCGCCCTCACCGACGACGGGAAGCCGATCGACGCGCCCACGCCCGACCCCGGAGTGCTCAAGGGCCGGGACCGGGTCGTGCCGGCCGCGCTGACCTTCGGGGACCCCGCCCGGCAGCGGCAGAAGCGCATCGCCGCGTATGTCGTGAGCGGGATGGCGGTGGCGCTGCTGCTGATCACCGGTACGACGGTGGCGCTGCGCGACCGCAGGCGCCGCTCCTGACCCGCCGGGCCCGCCTGAAGGCAGACCTCCCCGCGTGCCGGGAACGGCGCCCGCGGACGCGCGTGTACGGCCCTCAGCGCTACCGATTCCTCAGCGGTACCGAATCAGGTGCAGCGACCGCAGGCCTTCGCTCTCCAGCTCCGCCGGGGCGTCCCGTGCCGTGTCGATGAGCACCAGACCGGTCGGGGTCTGCGCGGCGATGCACAGCAGTCCCACCGACTCCCGGCCGCGCCGGTCGTTCCTGCGCACCCACACCACGGACCGCGAGCCCTGCGGCATGCCCATCACCTCGGCCAGCACGGTCTGCCAGTCGGTGAAGTCGGTGACCGACAGCACCGCGCCGAGCGGGGTCATCGTCGGCTCGAACCATGCCGCGGGGCCCGGCTCGGGCGGCAGCGGGAAGCCGTCGACGCCCGGCTGCGCGCCCTGGTCCCAGCGGCCCAGCCAGCCCCACGGGTCGGAGTTCGGCAGCCCGAACGGCACCGAGCCGTCCTTCGGCACCACCAGTGCCGCGTCCAGCATCGCGTGCTGCGGATGGCCGTCGGCCAGGAAGGCGCGGGTGTTGCACGCGAAGAGCCAGCCGCGGGCCGTCTCGTCGGCGGGGGACGGGTCCACCAGGGCGACCTGGCCGCCGTGCACATGGTCGAGCCACGCCTCGGCGGCGCGTACCGCGGCCGGCAGATCGGCGGCGCCGCGCCCGGCCCGTACGGCGGCGGACGGTGCGGACGGCGGCGGTATCCGGGCCAGGACGATCTCGCGGACGTTCTCGGTCTCCAGCCGGGCGAGCCGCTGGGCCTGCGGGTCGAGCAGCGCGACCCGGCCGTCCTTGTTGTGCGCGTAGAGCAGATGGCCGGTCGCTTCGGCGCCGTGCAGTTCACGGCGCACCCAGACCACGCCCGCGGTGCCGGGCCCCGGCTCGCCGACCGCGGCGATCACCGTGTCCCAGTCCGGGCACGGGCCGACCTCGGCCGTGGGGAAGTAGCGCAGCAGGAAGTCGTCCCACCAGGTGGCACCCTCGTGCGAGGACTGCCAGGGCAGCGCCGTCGCGGGCGCTCCGCCGGCGGTCGCGTGCGCCGCGAGCACCGCGCCCCTGGCGTTGGTCCTGCGGGCCTGCGCGGCGGGTTCCCTGGGCCGCGGGTCGCGTTCGAAGTCGGCCAGGTCGCCCCACGGGTCGTCGGTGGCCGGGTGGAAGGGCGGCATGCCGTTCTTCGGCACGCACACCAGCGACGTCAGTATCGGCGCGGGCGCGGCGGCGCCCGCCACCGGCAGCGGCGCCGTGCTGAAGACCCAGGTCTGCGGGGTCTCGGCGACCGGCGTGCGCGCCAGCTCCATCGGGACGTCGTAGGCCGCGCCGAGCCATTCCCTGGCCAGCAGATACGCGTCGGTCATGTGCTCACGCCCCGGCCGGCGGCGTGCCGGTCCACACGGTGCCGAAGGCGCGCGGGTCCGTGAGCCGGCTCAGCCGCTCGGGCCACACCCCGTCCTCGCACCATGCCAGGCCCTCCTCGGCGGTCAGCGCGCTGGGCGTGAAGTCGATCAGCGAGCCGTCCTTGAAGACCACGAGCTGGCGCACCATCGGCGCCTGGGTGAAGTCCCCGGTGTCGATGTGCTCCTGCGAGTCGAAGGCCACGGTCCACGCCAGCCGGTGCTCCGCCGTCCCCGCGGGCTCGATCACGATGGTCGGCGGTCCGTCGCCGTACCTGTCCCGAAGGAACGCCCTGGCGGCGGCGAGCGCCTCCTCCTCGGTCATCACAGCTGCACCTTTCTTCGTTGTTCCGCGCCGTGCGGGGTTTCGGCCGGGGGCCGGACGGGGGCGCCAAGCGGTCTGACGGGGTCGGGCTGTGCCGGACGGATGTCGGACCGACCAGGCTACTTGTACGGCATGTATCTGATCGACACGCCGGACTCGAGGTTGGCGAGGCGGCCGGTCTGCCCGTCGAGGAAGACGACGCCGTTGCCGTCCTTGACGACGTTGAAGACATGCGCGGTGCCGCCGGTCTGGCGGCCGATGTATACGACGCCGCGCGATCCCTCGCCCCGCGCGTTCATGTCCTTGATGATGTCGTCGTAGCTGCCGACGTCCTCCCACTTGGCGCCGGGATTGCCCAGCCTGGAGGGGCTGGGCCACTGGGGCGACTGCAGCGGGGTGGCCTTGGAGGGCATGCCGTCGAGGCGCTCGTTGACCGCCTCCACGTTCTTCGAGCAGTTCTGGGTGTAGCCGGGCTTGCCGGTCTCGTTGACGTCCTTGAGCCACGGGTATTCGTCGTGCAGGAATCTCGCTTCCTCGGCCGGGGTCATCGAACCCTGGTGGAAGGCCTCGCTCTTGACGTCGGAGGTGGCCCTGGCGAGGCCCTTCCACTTGCTGCCGCTCTGCGCGGCGTCCTTCGCGGCCTGCTCCGCGGCGTCCTTGCCCGCGCCCGCGACGCCCGCCTTGGCGCCCGCGCTGCCGCCGTCGGTTGCCAGGGCCATGATGATGTTGCCGACCAGCCGGCCGCCCGCCTCGTCGCCGTCCGAGCCCCATCCGCTGCCGAGCAGGATGCCGGGCAGCCGCTCGGGGTGCGCGGTCATGTCCACCAGGCCGGCGGCAGTGGAATTGAGGTGGGTCAGGTACTGCGCCGGGTGGGTGAGGTTGTACGGGTCCGTCGGGTTCAGGCCGCGGACGAACTTCAGCATGTCGGTGCCGCTGCGTATGAGGCCGCCCGCGAAATGCTCCATCCGGACCGGCGTCGCCTTGAGGAAGTCGCCGCCGTCGCCCTTCATCCGGTCGGTGAAATCCGGTTTCGCCGGCGCGAGCGCGGTGGCGGCGCGGACCTTGGTCTCCGCCTCGCCCGCGACCGTGTCGCGCTGCTTGCGGGCCGAGTTGAGGATGTCCTTGGCGTGGCTCTTGTCGGCGGCGCCGGGGTCGACGAAGGCGTCGGGAGCCACCGGGGGCCTGCCGGGGTCGCCGTTGCCGTCCGCCAGCTCCTTGTAGTCGGCCAGGTCCTTGTTGTACTGGTCGACCTTGGTGTTGTACGCCGTCGCGGCCTTCTTCCGCGCCTCGGTGCCCTGCTTCCACAGCCGGACGGCCTCCTTGGCCTGGCCCTGCGCCCAGTCCACGGTGAAGGCGTAGTGCTCCAGCGCGTCCGAGGCGTCCTGGCAGGCGGTCGCGGCCTTGGCCCACTTCGGCGGCTGCGAGGCGAACTTCGCTGTGAAGGCGTCGGCGCCCGAGCCCTCCCAGCTGCCGGGGTCGAGGTGGGTCAGACCGGTGTGGCCGGTGTCGAAGGCGGCGTGGAAGCGGCTGAGATGGCCGGAGACCTCGCGGATCTTCGCCGAGTCGCCGTGCACCAGTTCCTTGGGCTCCTCGCTCTGGCCGAGCTGCTGCTCGTCGACGTGCGCGCCCAGGTCGTCGGCGATCGCGTCGCCGTGGTCCTCGACCCAGTCCGCCGCGTCGTGCAGGCCGACGTGGTCGAGTCCGTCACCGACGAAATGGGCTCCGTCGTCGATCAGTTCGCCGGCCTTCTGCTTGGCTTTGCCGAGCAGTTTCTCGCCACCGTCGCCGATCTTGTTGATCAGACTTCCGAGACCCATCAGCCCACCCCCGCGGTGCTGTTCTGTGACGCCGGTCGGTGGCCGGTCCGCCTGTGACTGTGCTGCTGCTGTGGCTCATCTTCTCAGGTTTCGGCCACGAGTTGCATCCTCAGGAGCCGAACGGCCAGGCCAGGCGGGGCGACAGGGCGGGCGGGAACGGACGTTTCCGGCCTTCCGGTTCCGCCGTCGCGGTCTTCCCCCGCCCGCTTCGCACTCCGCGCCCAAGGCCGGGCGGCGGGCGCGGGCGCGGCCCCGGGGGCTGCGGCTGCCGCCGGGGGCGCCGGTGGTTTTCGGCCCTCCCCACGTCGCCGCGGCGAGCCGCGGGCGCGGGCGGCCCGGTGAGCTTGTTGCTGCTCGGCGGCCGGCCGCCGAGCCGGTCGGCGCTCGGGTCACCGGTGTCCCCGGCCCGGGCCGCCGCATTGCGCGGCCGTTCGCCGCCGTCGCCGATCATGTCGACCGGCGACGGCGGCCAGGCCCGTCAGCCGCCGGTGCCGCCGCCCTGCGCCTGCTGCTGCGCGCGTTCCTCGGGGGTCGGGCCGTAGACCTGGTCGAGCGACTGGTCGTACTCCTCCTTGTGCCCGCTGAGCGTCGCCGCGGTCTCCAGCGGGATCGACCGGCTCATGTCGTGGGCGGTGTCCTTCCAGGTCTGCCCCATGTCGGACAGCGCCTGCTGGGAGGACTTCGCGCTGTAGTCCGGGTGCAGGAAGTCGTTGACCGGGTTGTCGGACCCGATCTGACTCCACGACATGTTCTCCTCCTGCTCCTCCGTCAGGTTCGGATTGCCGATGTCGGAGGCCACGACCACCTTGAGCGTCTTCATCGCGTACTGGTCCATCTCGTAGTACGTTCCCGCCGCGAGGCCCAGCCGCTGGGCGATCTGGTCGGCGTCCTGGACGATGGTCCGCACGCCCCACTCCCAGCGGTCGCAGAAGCCGTCGAAGGCCGAGGTGAGCCCGGAGTGCCCGGTCTGCATGCCGCTCAGCTTGAGGTTGGAGAAGCCGCGGCCGACGTCGGCCGCCGCCTCCTGGCCCATCGTCTGCAATTCGTGGATGACGCCGTTGAGCCCGGCCGCCGTCTGCGCCAGCGCCGTTTCGGTGACGTTGTAACCGCCGCCGCCCCCGCTGCCTCCGGTCATCGTTCCTCCCCGTTCACCGCCACGGCATCCACCGCGGCCTTGTCAGGTACCACACCCGCCACCGGCGGGAAGATCATGGGCAGCCGGCCCGCGACGTCCAGCGCGACTCCGGCCGGCTCGCCGACCGCGGCCACCACCTCGTCCAGCAGCCGCCACCCGTAAACCGTCACGTAGTCCACGTCCGACGAGCCGTCCGCGCCGCGCGCCACCGCGAAGCGCGCCAGCTCGGTGCCGTCGGAGAAGGCGTACACCCAGTGCACACCGCCGAGGCTCGTCGCCCACAGGTCGCCGTCACCAAGTGTCGGGACCATCACCAGGCTCGCCCGGAAGGCGTCGAGCAGCGCGTCGGGGTCGCCGTTTCCCGCGTGCAGATCGGCCAGTTCGGACGCCAGTGCGGCATGCGCGCCCTCCTGGGCGCTCGGCAGCATCCCGAAGGCCGACACCGGCACCGGCGCGCTGCCGCCCGCGCCGTCCACCAGGTCCGTCAGCCGCGACCACGCCGGGTGCGGCCGCGGGGCGTCGGTGCCCGGCCCGGCGCCCGGCGCGTCCTGGCCCTCGCGGCCGGTGTGGCCGTCCGCGCCGGTCCCGTCCGGCGGTGTGCCACCGCCGGAACCGTACAACCGGTCCCACTCCGACGTCATGATCGTGCCCCCATCGCCGGTGCGGCCGCAGGTCGGCGGCCGCACTCATCCCGGCAAAAAACCTAGCAGGCGGCGTGGTCGGCGGACTTGCGTGCGCCCGCCGCCCCGCTCACCCCTCGGGGGTCCAGGCCAGCTGCACCAGCCGGCTGCCGCCGCGCCGCGCCGCGAAGATCGCCCGCCCGGGCGGCATCTGCCGCGGCCTGACCGTGCCCATCAGCTCGCCTTCGTTCGGGTCGCCCGACAGCACCAGGCCCTGCGCGCCGAGTTCCTTGGCCCGCTGCATGAACGGCTCGTACATCGAGCGCCCCGCACCGCCGCTGCTGCGGGCGATGATGAAGCGCACCCCGACGTCACGCGCGAAGGGCAGGCTGTCGGCGAGCTGCGCCATCGGATTGCTGCCCGCCGCGACCAGTTCGTAGTCGTCGATGAGCACGAACAGCTGCGGGCCGCTCCACCAGCTGCGGTCGCGCAGTTGCCGCGGGGTGACGTCCGGGCCCGGCGCGCGCCGCTCGACCAGCTTCTGCACCTCGGTCATGTGCGTCTCCATGGCCGCGGACGCCGCAATGTACTCCAGCACATGGCTCTCGGGCAGCGAGCCCAGCAGGGTGCGCCGGTAGTCGCCGACGACCAGCGTGGCCTCCTGGGGCGTATAGCGCCGGCTGAGCTGCCGGGCGATGTGCCGCAGCGCGGCCGTCTTGCCCGACTCGCTGTCGCCGAAGACGATCAGCACCGGATCGGTCTCGAAGTTCACGAACACCGGCGCGAGCGCCGTCTCGTCGATGCCGATCGCGACCCCGCGCTCCGGGTGGCGCGCACCGTCGGGCACCTGCTCGGCGGTCAGCATCGTCGGCAGCATCCGGATGGCGGGCGCCTGCGTACCGCGCCACGCCGAGTTGACCGCCTCCACCAGGGCGGCGCCGCCCTCGGTGAGGTCCGCCGACGACGAACTGCCGTCGATCCGCGGCAGACCCGCCATGAAGTGCAGGTGCGCCGGCGTGATGCCGCGGCCCGGCACCCCGGCCGGCACGTTCGCGGCGACCTTGCGGTTGATCTCGGAGTCCATGACGTCGCCGAGCCGCAGTTCGAGCCGGTTCAGCAACTGGTCCTTGAGCGCGGCCCTGACCTCCATGTAACGCGACGCCGTGAGCACCACGTGCACACCGAAGCCCAGACCGCGGGCGGCGATGTCGGCGACGACCGGCTCCAGCCGCTCGTTGTCCTGCTTGAACGCGCCCCACCCGTCGATCAGCAGGAAGACGTCGCCCCAGCGCTCGTCGGGCAGTTCACCGGTCGCCCGCAGCCTGCGGTACGAGGCCACCGTGTCGATGCCGCGGCTGCGGAAGACCTCCTCGCGGCGGGCCAGCACTCCGGCGACCTCGGCGATCGCACGGCGTACCCGGTCCGGTTCCAGCCGCCCGGCGACACCGCCCACATGGGCCAGGCCGTCCACCGCCCGCAGCGCGCCGCCGCCGAAGTCCAGGCAGTAGAACTGCACCTCGTCCGGCGTGTGGGTCAGCGCGAACGACGTCACCAGGGTGCGCAGCAGCGTCGACTTGCCGCTGCGCGGGCCGCCGACGATCAGGCCGTGGCCCGCCGCGCCGCTGAAGTCCAGCGTCAGCGGGTCGCGGCGCTGCTCGAACGGCTTGTCCACGATGCCGAGCGGCGCCTGCAGCGCGCCCAGCGGTACCCCGCTGGTCACCTGCAGACCGCGGTCCGCGGACACCGCCAGCGGCATCAGCCGGTCCAGGCTGGGCGCTTCGTCCAGCGGCGGCAGCCACACCTGGTGCGCCTCGGGACCGCGGCCCTCAAGGCGGCGGACCAGGACATCGAGGACGGTGTCGGCCACGGCGTCGTCCCGCTGCGCCGCCACCGGCCGCGCCGCCGGCGCGCTCATCGGCACGGGCGCCGCGGTGAAGGGAGCGGCCCGGCGGCCGCTCTGCGCGCCCCCGTCGGCCTCCGCCGCCCTGCCCCTGCGGTGCGCCCCCGACACGTACGCGGCCTTGAACCGCACCATCGTGTCGGTGCCGAACTTCAGATAACCCGAACCCGGCACGGACGGCAGGTGGTAGGCGTCCGGTACGCCGAGCGCGGCGCGCGACTCGGAGGCGGAGAAGGTCCGCAGACCGATGCGGTACGACAGATACGTGTCCAGGCCGCGCAGCCTGCCCTCCTCAAGGCGCTGCGAGGCCAGCAGCAGATGCACACCGAGCGACCGGCCGATCCGGCCGATCTGGATGAACATGTCGATGAATTCCGGCTTCGCGGTGAGCAGTTCGCTGAACTCGTCGATGACCAGCACGAGTGACGCCAGCGGTTCGAGGGCGGCGCCCGCGGTCCTGGCCCGCTCGTAGTCGTGGATGTTGGCGTAGTTGCCGGTGGACTTCAGCAGTTCCTGGCGGCGCTGCAGCTCACCGGTTATCGAGTCGCGCATCCGGTCGACCAGTGTCAGGTCGTCCGCGAGGTTGGTGATGACCGCCGAGACGTGGGGCATCTCGCTCATGCCGGCGAAGGTCGCACCGCCCTTGAAGTCGGCGAGCACGAAATTCAGCGATTCCGAGGAATGGGTGACGGCGAGTCCGAGCACCAGCGTGCGCAGCAGTTCCGACTTGCCGGAACCGGTGGCGCCCACGCACAGCCCGTGCGGCCCCATGCCCTCCTGCGCGGCCTCCTTGAGGTCGAGGAAGACCGGCTCGCCGTCCTCGCCCACCCCGATCGGCACCCGCAGCCGCTCGTGCTGGGTGCGCGGCGTCCAGCCGCGGGCCACGTCGAAGGACGAGGCTTCGCCGATGCCCATCAGGTCGGTGAAGTCCAGGTTGGACAGCAGCGGTTCGTCCTCGCCGCCGTCGGCGGGCCGCAGCGGCGCCAGCTGCCGGGCCAGCGACTCGGCCTCGATCGCGCTCAGCCGGTCCGGAGTGCCGCCGTAGGCACCCCCGGCCGCCGACCGCAGCAGCATCTCGTCGGCCGAGCAGCGCAGCCACAGGTCGCCGCGCGGCTCACCGGTCTCCCCGGGCGCCATCTCCACCACGGTCACGCCCAGCAGGCCCTCACCGGTGGCCAGCACCGACGTCGCGGGGACCGTACCGCCGTCCACGAAGACCACCAGGTGCGGCTGGTCGAGCAGCGGTGTCGTGTCGCGCTGGAAGCGCGGCCGGTCCTCCAGCCGGTCGTGCAGCAGCTCCTCCAGCTCGCCCACGTCGCCCACCACCAGCCGCCGGGTGCCCGCCCCGTCCAGCTCGGCCGGGGACTGCGTGTGCGGCAGCCACTTGATCCACTCCCACTCGCGCAGCGCGGACGGCGAGGCGGCCACGCACAGCACCAGGTCCGCCGGCGAGTGCAGCGTCGACAGCTGCGCGATCATCGCCCGCGCCTGCCCGTAGACCGCCTCGGGCTCGCCGGTCAGCGCGACATGCGAGAAGGCCCGCAGCGACACCGCGAGCGGCAGCGCCTCGACCGTGCCGTAGGCGGCGATGAAGCGCTGCATGGCGTGCGCGGTGAGCGGTTCGAGCTGGTCCACGGGGGCGGTGTCGGGCGCCACCAGCGGGGTGGCCAATTGCTGCGGGGCGAGACCGACCCGCACCTGGCCGAAGTCGTCGTCGCCCGGGCGGCGTTCCCAGACCCGCCTGCCCTCGGCGGCCAGCGCCCACAGCTGGTCGGGCGCGGGATGGGTGTAGAGCTGGCTGCTGCGCTGCTGGTCGGCCACCTTGCGGGCCTTGCGGCGCTGCTGCGCGAGGTACTTGAGGTAATCGCGGCGGCTGTCGGCCATATGCCCGCTGGCGCCCTGTCGGGTACGCACCACCTGCGCTATCGCCATCGCCACCATCGAGGTGAGCATCAGCCCACCCATCACCTTCATGATCGGCTGAGATCCGGGCATGAAGAAATAAGCCGCTGAGCCGCCCATGGCGAGCATGGGCAGCAGCATCATCATCACGCCCTGGTCCTGGCCGCGTTGCAGTTCGGGCGGTGACGCCAGATCAAGCTCTTCCGACGGCACCTCCGGCGGGAATGCCCGCGCCGGACGCTTGACGATGACCGAACCCACTGATGTGCTCGCCCCCCGGGATCATCGACCCGTTGTGACTGGTAATTTGTTGCAGATACTACTTACAGCCACCGTCCACCGGCCAGGCGGGAGTTGGCTGACCGCGGAATTCCGCAGCCGAGGGGGCACAGCGCGGTGAGCACGATCTCAGCGACCGGATTCTGCCGCGTCACGGTCGTAGCACCGGACAGCAGGATCGACGTGGCGCTGCCTGACGACCTGCCGGTCGCCGATCTGCGTCCGGACATCCTGCGCCTGTCGGGCCAGGTCCAGAGCGAGGAGGAGCCGACCGGCTTCCACCTCGTCCGCCGGGACGGCAGTGTCCTCGACCCCGCCCTGTCGCTGTCCGCGCAGCGCGTCCTGGACGGCGAACTCATCGCGCTGCGGTCCTTCGCCGAATCCCTGCCGCCCGCCGTCCACGACGACGTGGCCGACGCCATCGCCACCGCCGTCGTGCGCGACCGGCGCCGCTGGGACGACGACCTGATGCGGATCGTCGGCCTGACCGGCGGCGCGGTGCTGCTGGTGATGATGGGCTTCGTGCTGTGGTGGGCGGAGCCGGTCAGGCACGACATGCACTCGATGCCCGGCGTCCTCGCCGGAGTGCTCGGCACCCTCCTGGTCGCCTTCGCGGCCGTACGCGCCCGGATATACCGCGACCGCGCCGCCGCGGTCGCCCTGGGCCTGGCCGCGCTGCCGCACCTGCTGATAGCCGGTTCCGGCATCGTCGACCCCGACCAGGGACACGGCCCGGGCCGGCTGCAGTTCATGGTCGGCTGCGCGACCGTCCTGCTGGCCTCGGCGATCCTGGTCGCCGTCCTGCCCACCGGGGACGCGCCTTTCGTGGCGTCCGCCTTCCTGGCCGCCGCGGGCACCCTGGCCACCTACGGCGCCATCGCCACCGACAGCCCGCCGCGCGCCGTCGCCTCGGTCGCCGCCGTCGCCGCCGTGGCGCTGGTCGGCTTCCTGCCCGGCTGGTCGGCGCGCTTCGCCCGGCTGCCGATCGGATTCGGCTCGCCCGAGCCGTCCGCCGAGGTCATGGAGCGCTACGGCGACCGGCGCGAGCCCGAGCAGGCCATCGACTACGAGGCGGTCGCCGCACAGGCCCGCCGCGGCCACGAACTGCTGCTCGGCCTGGTCGGCGGCTGCTCGGCCACCGTCGTGGGCGCCGCCGCCGCCATGAGCTTCTCCGACTCCGCGGCCGCCCAGGTGCTGGCCCTGACCGCCGGGGTGGCGGCGCTGCTGCGCGCCCGGCTCTTCCGCTACACCAGCCAGGTCGCCAGCCTGGTGGTGGCCGGCATCCTCGCGGTGGCCCTGCTGATCCTCGGGCTCGCCCTGAACCCCGACACCGCGCTGCTGACGGACCTGGCCAGGGGCGACCACGGGCCGCTCGACCTGCACACGCTGTGGCTGTCCGCGGCGATCGCGGCCGGCGCGGTCCTGCTGGTCGCGATCGGCCTGATCGTGCCCCGCAAGGGCGTGTCGCCGTTCTGGGGCCGCAGCCTGGACCTCGCCGAGGGCGCCGTCCTGCTGTCGCTGGTCCCGCTGTGCCTGGCCGTGCTCAAGGTCTACGGTTCGGTGCGCGGCCTGAGCAGCGACTGACCCGCGCGCGAGCACCCGGCCGCGGCACCGCGTCCGGGCGGACCGGGCGGCCGACCCGCCGGTAATCGGCCCGGCCGCCGGCTGGTACTCTGGGTGACGGTCACCTGTGTGTTCACGCCCGGTGACCGTACGCCGTGCGAGTCACCTGAGATTTCCCCGCGATGCAGACCGGGGACGCTTGCCGGCCGATGACCCCATGAGGAGTCCGTATGTCGCTCGACGTCGAGACGAAGAAGCAGATCATCGCCGAGTTCGGCACCAAGGAGGGCGACACCGGCTCCCCCGAGGTCCAGGTCGCGCTCCTGTCGCGCCGGATCTCGGACCTGACCGAGCACCTCAAGACCCACAAGCACGACCACCACTCGCGTCGCGGTCTGCTGATCCTGGTCGGCCAGCGCCGCCGTCTGCTGCAGTACCTGGCCAAGAAGGACATCACGCGCTTCCGTGAGCTCCGCGAGCGCCTCGGCATCCGTGCCGGCGCGGCGGGCGTTCGCTAGGACGCGTGGAGGGGAGCGGTGCCCGCACGACGGGGCCGCTCCCTTTGCCGTATGCACCGGATCGCCACCGGCAGCGACGTGTGAGCACCCGGTTGCCGAGCGCGCACATGACGTGCGCGACACATGCGTCGTCTGGTGCAATGGTGCTGTTGACAACGTATGAGGAGGAGCGTCCTCCTATTCGCCGCAGACGCCGGTCCTCGGTAGTGGCCCCCGGGTGGTTCCACCCCCGGAGGCTTCGATCGAAGACCGGCCCCCGGCAGGACGCCCCTCCACCGATGGCCCACGGGGACACGCCCCGCGGGCAAGGACGAGGAGAATCCCCATAGTGGAGAACGAGACCCACTACGCCGAAGCCGTGATCGACAACGGCACTTTCGGCACCCGCACCATCCGCTTCGAGACGGGCCGGCTGGCCCGCCAGGCCGCCGGCTCCGCCGTGGCCTACCTGGACGACGACACCATGGTGCTGTCGGCCACCAGCGCCTCCAAGCAGCCCAAGGAGCACTTCGACTTCTTCCCCCTCACGGTGGACGTCGAGGAGCGCATGTACGCGGCCGGCCGGATCCCCGGCTCCTTCTTCCGCCGCGAGGGCCGCCCCTCCGAGGACGCCATCCTCACCTGCCGGCTGATCGACCGCCCGCTGCGCCCGTCCTTCGTCAAGGGCCTGCGCAACGAGATCCAGGTCGTCTGCACGATCATGGCGCTCAACCCCGACCACCTCTACGACGTGGTCGCCATCAACGCCGCCTCCTGCTCCACGCAGCTGGCCGGCCTGCCCTTCTCCGGCCCGATCGGCGGCGTCCGCGTCGCGCTGATCCGCGGCCAGTGGGTGGCCTTCCCGACGCACACCGAGCTCGAAGAGGCCGTCTTCGACATGGTCGTCGCGGGCCGCGCCCTGGAGGACGGCGACGTCGCGATCATGATGGTCGAGGCCGAGGCCACCGCGAAGACCATCCAGCTGGTCGAGGGCGGCGCCGAGGCGCCGACCGAGGAGGTCGTCGCCGCGGGCCTCGACGCCGCCAAGCCGTTCATCAAGGTGCTGTGCAAGGCGCAGTCCGAGCTGGCCGTCAAGGCTGCCAAGCCCACCGGCGAGTTCCCGATCTTCCTGGACTACCAGGAGGACGTCTTCGCGGCCCTGGAGTCCGCCGTCACCGGCGAGCTGGCCAAGGCGCTGACCATCGCGGGCAAGCAGGCCCGCGAGGCCGAGCTGGACCGGGTCAAGGGCCTGGCCGCCGAGCAGCTGCTGCCGCAGTTCGAGGGCCGTGAGAAGGAGATCTCCGCGGCCTACCGCTCGCTGACCAAGAAGCTGGTCCGGCAGCGCGTCATCCGCGACAAGGTGCGCATCGACGGCCGCGGCGTCACCGACATCCGTACGCTGGCCGCCGAGGTCGAGGCGATCCCGCGGGTGCACGGCTCGGCCCTCTTCGAGCGCGGCGAGACGCAGATCCTCGGTGTCACCACGCTCAACATGCTCCGGATGGAGCAGCAGCTCGACACCCTGGCGCCGGAGACCCGCAAGCGCTACATGCACAACTACAACTTCCCGCCGTATTCGGTCGGCGAGACCGGCCGGGTGGGCTCGCCCAAGCGCCGCGAGATCGGCCACGGCGCCCTCGCCGAGCGCGCCCTGATCCCGGTCCTGCCGACCCGCGAGGAATTCCCCTACGCGATCCGCCAGGTCTCCGAGGCGCTGGGCTCCAACGGCTCCACCTCGATGGGCTCGGTCTGCGCCTCGACCATGTCGCTGCTGAACGCCGGTGTGCCGCTCAAGGCCCCGGTCGCCGGTATCGCCATGGGTCTGATCTCGCAGGAGATCGAGGGCGAGACGCACTATGTCGCGCTGACCGACATCCTCGGCGCCGAGGACGCGTTCGGCGACATGGACTTCAAGGTCGCCGGCACGAAGAAGTTCGTGACCGCGCTGCAGCTGGACACCAAGCTGGACGGCATTCCCGCGTCCGTGCTCGCCGCGGCCCTCAAGCAGGCCCGCGACGCCCGGCTGCACATCCTCGACGTGATGATGGAGGCCATCGACTCCCCGGACGAGATGTCGCCGAACGCGCCGCGGATCATCAGCATCAAGATCCCGGTGGACAAGATCGGCGAGGTCATCGGCCCCAAGGGCAAGATGATCAACCAGATCCAGGAGGACACCGGCGCCGACATCTCCATCGAGGACGACGGCACGGTCCTGATCGGCGCCACCGAGGGCTCGCAGGCCGAGGCGGCGCGCGCGGTGATCAACCAGATCGCCAACCCGACCATGCCCGAGGTCGGCGAGCGCTACCTGGGCACGGTCGTGAAGACCACCACCTTCGGCGCGTTCGTGTCGCTGATGCCCGGCAAGGACGGTCTGCTGCACATCTCGCAGATCCGCAAGCTCGCCGGCGGAAAGCGCGTCGAGAACGTCGAGGACGTGCTCGGCGTCGGCGCCAAGGTGCAGGTCGAGATCGCCGAGATCGACCAGCGCGGCAAGCTGTCGCTCGTCCCCGTCATCGAGGGCGAGGACGGCGGCGACGCCGAGGACGCGAAGGACGAGTCGGCCAAGTGACGACTCGCTCCACCGCCGCGACGGCCCGCCCTTCCACCAAGGGGCGGGCCGTCCGCACGCGGACCCTGCTGCCCGGAACCGACGGCATCGGCACCGTTCGGCGCAGCGTGCTGCCCGGCGGCCTGCGGGTCGTCACCGAGACCCTGCCGACCGTGCGCTCGGCCACCTTCGGCATCTGGGCGGCCGTCGGCTCCCGCGACGAGACCCCGGTGCTCAACGGCGCCACCCACTATTTGGAGCACCTGCTCTTCAAGGGCACGCAGCGGCGCAGCGCGCTCGACATCTCCGCCTCGATCGACGCGGTCGGCGGCGAGATGAACGCGTTCACCGCCAAGGAGTACACCTGCTACTACGCCCGGGTGCTCGACACCGACCTGCCGCTGGCCATCGACGTGGTCTGCGACATGCTCACCGGGTCGCTGATCCGCCAGGAGGACATCGACGCCGAGCGCGGCGTCGTCCTGGAAGAGATCGCGATGACCGAGGACGACCCGGGCGACCAGGTGCACGACCTGTTCAGTACCGCCATGCTCGGCGACACCCCGCTCGGCCGCCCGGTCCTGGGCACCGTCGAGACCGTCAACGCCCTCACCCGCGACCAGGTCGCCCGCTTCTACCGCAAGCACTACGACCCCACCCGCCTGGTGGTCGCCGCCGCGGGCAACATCGACCACGCGAGCGTCGTACGCCAGGTCCGCCGGGCCTTCGACAGGGCCGGCGCGCTGCGCGACCCCGACGCCCGGCCCCGGCAGCCCCGCGACGGCGCCCGGACGCTGAGCGCCGCGGGCCGGGTCGAGGTGCTCGACCGGCGCACCGAGCAGGCCCATGTCGTCCTCGGCATGCCGGGCCTGTCCCGCACCGACGAGCGGCGCTGGGCACTGGGCGTGCTCAACACCGCGCTCGGCGGCGGCATGAGCTCCCGGCTGTTCCAGGAGGTCCGCGAGAAGCGCGGCCTGGCCTACTCGGTCTACTCCTACACCTCCTCCTTCGCCGACTGCGGCCTCTTCGGGGTCTACGCCGGCTGCCAGCCCGCCCGGGTGCCGGACGTGCTCAAGATCTGCCGGGACGAGCTGAACGCGGTCGCCGAGCAGGGCCTGACCGACGAGGAGCTGCGCCGCGCCATCGGCCAGCTGTCCGGGTCGACCGTCCTGGGCCTGGAGGACACCGGCGCGCTGATGAACCGGATCGGCAAGAGCGAGCTGTGCTGGGGCGACCAGCTCTCGGTCGACGACCTGCTGGCAAAGATCGCCGCCGTGACCCCCGACGAGGTACGGTCGGTCGCCCGTGACGTCCTCGGGCTGCGCCCCTCACTGGCCGTCATCGGCCCGCTCAAGCAGAAGCAGACCGCCCGCCTGCACGAAGCCGTCTCCTAGCCACGGCCGCGCCGGACCGACCCCGTACGCACCTGCGCACCCCGAGCACGACGCAAAGGACCCCGAAACGATGAGCAAGCTCCGTGTGGCCGTCATCGGCGCCCAGGGCCGGATCGGCTCGGCGGCGGCCGGCGCCGTCGAGGCCGCGGACGACCTCGACCTGGTCGCCGCGATCGACCGCGACGACCCGCTGGACACGCTGACCGCGGCCGGCGCCCAGGTCGCCGTGGAACTGACCCACCCCGACGCGGTCATGGCCAATCTGGAATTCTGCGTCGGGCACGGCATCCACGCCGTGGTCGGCACCACCGGGTGGACCGAGGAACGCCTCACCCTGCTGCGCGGCTGGCTGGCCGATACACCCGGCACCGGTGTGCTCGTCGCCCCGAATTTCTCCATCGGCGCCGTCCTGACCATGCGGTTCGCCCGGCAGGCGGCCCGCTGGTTCGAATCGGCCGAGGTCATCGAGCTGCACCACAACAACAAGGCGGACGCCCCCAGCGGCACCGCCACCCGCACCGCCCAGCTGATCGCCGCCGCCAGGACCGAGGCCGGCCTCGCGCCGCAGCACGACCCGACCACCCACGGCCTGGACGGCGCCCGCGGTGCGGACGTCGAGGGCGTGCCCGTGCACTCGGTACGGCTGCGCGGTCTGCTCGCCCACCAGGAGGTGCTGTTCGGCGGCACCGGCGAGACGCTGACCATCCGGCACGACTCGCTGCACCACAGCAGCTTCATGCCCGGCATCCTGCTCGCCGCCCGCACCGTCCCCGGTGTCCCCGGCCTCACCTACGGCCTGGAACACTTCCTCGACGGGACAGAACCCGGCCACCCTGAGGACTGACCGCATGCGCTCCAAAATGAGCTACGCCGCCTCCGCGCTGGCGCTGCTGTTCTACTTCGTCCTGGTCGGCGACCGCGGAGTGCTGCTGATCGCCGACGGCCGCCCGGTCACCGTCGCCTTCGGCATCGCGGTGCTGGTGCTGCCGCTGATCGGCGCCTGGTTCCTCTGGCACACCACGCAGTTCGCCCGGCACGCGGGACGGCTCGGCCGGGAGCTGGAGGCCGAGGGCGGGCTGCCGGTCGACGAGCTGGTCCGCACCCCCAGCGGCCGGATCGACCGGGACTCGGCGGACGCGGTCTTCGCCAAGCGGCAGGCCGAGACGGAGGCGGCGCCCGACGACTGGCGCAACTGGTTCCGGCTGGCCGTCGCCTACTTCGACGCCCGCGACACACCGAGGGCGCGCAAGGCCATGCAGCGCGCCATCGCCCTGCACGACGGCAGGCCGCAGCAGTAGCCGCCGGGGGCGGTCAGCGCAGTTCCGCGGCCCAGCCCTCGATGGCGTCGGCGGCCATGTCAAACGCCTCGACGCGGCCGAGGAAGTCCGCGTTGTGGTCGGTGAGCTGCGTGCGCAGCGGCTCGCCGCCCTTCCGGGTGATGATCAGTGCCTGCCCCTGGACGCTGCGCGGCAGCCCCAGCACCCGCACCGGCTGCTGCGCGGTGCGCACCGAGGCGACCTTGCGCCACGGCACGGTCACCGTGCCGAAGAAGCCCGTCTGCCGCAGCCCCTTGCCACTCACCCACACGCCGACCCGCAGCAGCCGCAGCGTGGCCCCTATCACCAGCGCCGCGACCAGCAGGCACACCGCAGCGCCCTGCGGGTCGCCAGCGGCGGCCATGATCAGTGCGGCGAACAGCAGATACGACGCCAGCATCAGCGCCAGCGCGGCGGTGGCGACCCGCCACGGCCCCGGGCGGTAGGGCCGCATCCAGCGGTCCTCGTCCAGATGGGGGAGCGGCCGGTCGGCGGCGGGGTCGTCGGTCGTCGCGATCGCGGAGCGGTAGGGCAGGGACACGCGGAGAATCCTCTTCCGGTTCCGGCGGGGGAAGGGCGGAGCGCACCGCGCTCCGGTCCGGTGAGGCTAGCCGCCCCGACGGCACCTCGGCTACTTCGGGTCGGCCGATCGGCTGCGGCGCGCTGCCGCAGCCAGCGCCTAGGGTGGTCGTCGCAATGCCGCCCATCAGGAAGGACACTCCGGTGCCGACCGACCTCCCCCCCGGGACCCCCGCAAGCCCGCCGGCCGCTGTCGAGTTCCGGGACGACGTGACCGTCGACCTGGTCAAGCACAGCGCGTCGGACTCCGACGTCCTGTGGGCGGCCCGGGTCTCCACCGCGGGCGAGCAGTCGCTGGAGGAGCTGACCAAGGACCCGGAGCGCTCCAGGGGCCTGATCAACTACCTGATGCGGGACCGCCACGGCAGCCCCTTCGAGCACAACTCGATGACCTTCTTCATCAGCGCCCCGATCTTCGTCTTCCGCGAGTTCATGCGCCACCGCGTCGGCTGGTCCTACAACGAGGAGTCCGGCCGCTACCGCGAGCTGCAGCCGGTGTTCTACGTGCCGGGGCAGGACCGCAAGCTGGTGCAGCAGGGCCGTCCCGGGAAGTACGAGTTCGTGCACGGGACCCCCGAACAGCACAAGCAGACCGTCGCGGCGATGGAGGAGTCCTACACGCAGTCGTACGCCGCGTATCAGGCGATGCTCGCCGGCGGTGTGGCCCGCGAGGTGGCCAGGGCCACCCTTCCGGTCGGTCTGTTCTCCTCGATGTACGCGACCTGCAACGCCCGCTCGCTGATGCACTTCCTCGGCCTGCGCACCCAGCACGAGCTGGCCGCGGTGCCGTCCTTCCCGCAGCGGGAGATCGAGATGGTCGGCGAGCGGATGGAAGCGGCCTGGGCGGAATTGATGCCGCTCACCCATGCGGCGTTCAACGGGAACGGGCGTGTCGCCCCGTAGCGGAGGCCGCTGGTCCACCCCTCACGGGCAAATGTCCGAAGTATTCGGATTGCAGGCATTCGTGAGGTTCATCTAGGCTGCAGAAACGGACTCCGGCGGTGCCTGAACCCCCGAGCAGGCACCGCCGGAGTCCTTTGCGCAGGTCCCACGGCTGCGTGCCCCCGTACACACCGAGTAGCGTGGGACCCATGGCTCCGACCTCCACCCCCAAGGCCCCCTTCGGGCGGGTACTGACCGCAATGGTCACGCCGTTCACCACGGACGGCGCACTCGACCTCGCCGGCGCCCAGCAGCTCGCCGCCCACCTCGTGGACGAGGGCAACGACGGACTCGTCGTGAACGGCACCACCGGGGAGTCGCCCACCACGAGCGACACGGAGAAAGACCAGCTCGTACGGGCCGTGGTCGAGGCCGTCGGCGACCGCGCCTTCGTCATCGCCGGTGTCGGCACCAACGACACCCGGCACAGCACGGAACTCGCACGCCAGGCGGAGCGCGCCGGAGCCCACGGCCTGCTCACGGTCACGCCGTACTACAGCAAGCCCCCGCAGGAGGGCCTGTACCGGCACTTCACCGCCATCGCCGACGCCACAGAGCTGCCCGTCATGCTCTACGACATCCCGGGCCGCAGCGGAGTCCCGCTGGACACCGAGACCATCGTCCGCCTGGCGGAACACCCCAGGATCGTCGCCAACAAGGATGCCAAGGGCGACCTCGGCGCCGCCGGCTGGGCACTCGCCCGCAGCGGCCTGGCCTGGTACTCCGGTGACGACATGCTCAACCTCCCGCTGCTGGCCATCGGCGCCAGCGGCTTCGTCTCGGTCGTCGGCCACCTGGTCACCCCCGAGCTGCGCGCCCTGCTGGACGCGTACACCGGCGGCGACGTCGCCAAGGCGGCCGAAATCCACCAGCGGCTGCTCCCGGTCTACACCGGCATGTTCCGCGCCCAGGGCGTCATCACCACCAAGACCGCCCTCGCGCTGCGCGGACTGCCCGCAGGCCCGCTCCGGCTCCCGCTCGTCGAGCTTGACCCGGAGGCCACCGAACGCCTCAGGAAGGATCTCGCCGACGGCGGGGTACACCTCTGACAACGGACTTCACAACTGAATACGCACCACCTGTACGCGGACGCACCGCCCGAATGACGGTGCTCCACCGGAAAAGTCACACAGTTCCGCACGCCACGGCCCAGGAAGGCCTCTCCGGCGTGCGTGTTAGGGAGACACTTTTGAGCCATCCGCACCCCGAACTCGGCCCCCCGCGGACTCTCGTCGAAGGCGGCCTGCGCATCACACCGCTCGGCGGCCTCGGTGAGATCGGCCGCAACATGACGGTCTTCGAATTCGGCGGAAAGCTGCTGATCGTCGACTGCGGCGTCCTCTTCCCGGAGGAGGAGCAGCCGGGCGTCGACCTGATCCTGCCCGACTTCAGCTCCATCCGGGACCGCCTCGACGATGTCGTCGGCGTCATCCTCACCCACGGCCACGAGGACCACATCGGCGCCGTCCCCTTCCTGCTCAGGGAAAAGGACGACATTCCGCTGATCGGCTCCAAGCTCACCCTCGCCCTGATCGAGGCCAAGCTCCAGGAGCACCGCATCCGGCCGTACGCGCTGGAGGTCAAGGAGGGCGACCGCGAACGCATCGGCCCCTTCGACTGCGAGTTCATCGCCGTCAACCACTCCATCCCGGACGCCCTCGCGGTCGCCATCCGCACCCCGGCCGGCATGGTCGTCGTCACCGGCGACTTCAAGATGGACCAGCTCCCGCTGGACGGCCGGCTCACCGACCTGCCGACCTTCGCGCGGCTCGGCGAGGAGGGCATCGACCTGCTGCTCGCCGACTCCACCAACGCCGAGGTCCCCGGCTTCGTACCGCCGGAGCGCGACATCTCCCAGGTGCTGCGGCAGACCTTCGCCAGGGCCGACAAGCGCATCATCGTGGCCAGCTTCGCCAGCCATGTGCACCGCATCCAGCAGGTGCTCGACGCCGCACACGAGCGCGGCCGCAAGGTCGCCTTCGTCGGCCGCTCGATGGTCAGGAACATGGGTATCGCCCGCGACCTCGGCTACCTCAAGGTCCCCGGCGGGCTGGTCGTGGACGTCAAGGTGCTGGACGACCTGCCGGACGAGAAGGTCGTGCTGGTCTGCACCGGCTCCCAGGGCGAGCCGATGGCCGCGCTGTCCCGGATGGCCAACCGCGACCACCAGATCCGCATCGTCGAGGGCGACACCGTCATCCTCGCGTCCTCCCTCATCCCGGGCAACGAGAACGCGGTCTACCGCGTGATCAACGGCCTCACCCGGTGGGGCGCCAACGTCGTCCACAAGGGCAACGCCAAGGTGCACGTCTCGGGCCACGCCTCGGCCGGCGAGCTGTTGTACTTCTACAACATCTGCAAGCCGCGCAATCTGATGCCGATCCACGGTGAATGGCGCCACCTGCGCGCCAACGCCGAGCTGGGCCAGCTCACCGGCATCCCCAAGGCGCGCACGGTCATCGCCGAGGACGGCGTCGCCGTCGACCTCGTCAACGGCGTGGCCAAAATCGCCGGCAAGGTGCAGGCGGGCTATGTGTACGTCGACGGCCTGTCGGTCGGCGACATCACCGAGTCCTCACTGAAGGACCGGCGCATTCTCGGCGAGGAAGGCATCGTCTCGGTCTTCGTCGTCGTGGACAGCAGTACGGGCAAAATCGTCGGCGGCCCGAACATCCACGCGCGGGGCTCCGGTATCGAGGACGAGGCCTTCGCCGCCGTCATCCCGAAGATCGAGGAAGGCCTCTCGCGGTCCGCCTCCGACGGTGTGATGGAGACCCGCCAGATCCAGCAGCTCATCCGACGGTCCGTCGGCAAATGGGTGTCCGACACCTACCGCCGGCGTCCGATGATCCTCCCGGTGGTCGTGGAGGTCTGACGCTCCGTCAAGACGCTGACCACGAGCGGGGGGGGGGGGGGGGGGGGGGGGGGGGGGGGGGGGGGGGGGGGGGGGGGGGG
>NZ_JAJSYW010000062.1:0-16554 GCF_036815005.1 Streptomyces sp. IBSBF 2435
CCCCCCCCCCCCCCCCCCCCCCCCCCCCCCCCCCCCCCCCCCCCCCCCCCCCCCGAAGGCCTCCGCTCTCCTCGTGACCTCGTCGCGTGCGGAGGAGGGCAGGTAGGTCCGCAGATCCGCGTGCGGGATCTCCGACGACCGGCCCGTACCCCTGCCCAGCGGGCCGACCGAATCGACGCTGTCGCCCGGCGGCACGTAGGAGGGCGGCAGGTCCAAGTGCAGTCCGCAGCGCGGCAGGGCCGCGAGGCGAGGGGACTCCCACGCCAGTCCGCTGCGATCTCGGGTCGTGGGAGGGCGCGCGGCTCGGGTACGTCGGTCCGCCCGTCCGGTGACCGCACCGCGTGCCGTGCGGACCCGGGGCACGGCGTGTCGCCCGCCCCGACGCTACGGCCGGCCGGGCGGCTGCTCGCTGCGGGACCTGACGCCCTCGGCCTCCAGCGTGAGGTAGCGGCGGACGGTGCCGCCCGCCAGCAGGCCGATCGGCCAGGCGAGGACGCCGGACTGCTCCAGGGTCAGGGTGAGCCGGGTGCCGCCGCCGTCCGGCTCCAGCAGGTGGGCGCCGGACGAGACGACGCCCGGCGCGCGCGACTCCCAGACGAAGGAGGTGTTTTCGTCGAGCCGCGTGACGGTCCACACCGCCTTGCGGAGCCTCGGCTGCCGCACCTCGAAGCGGGCGCCGACCGTGACCCGCGGCCCGTCGAGGCCGCGCACGGATGTCATGGAAGCGGTCAGTTCCGGCCAGCGCTCCACCTCGGTGAGCACCTGCCAGACCCGCGGCGCCGGGGCGTCGATGGTCAGCGCGTACGAGTAGGCGGGCACGGGCACTCCTTCCGGCCGGATACCGGCCACACTACCGCTTACATACCGTCAGTAGGCGAGGTCCGTCCCCGGTGCGGACCGTCCTGCGGGTGCGCCCGCCGGTAGCGGCCCGGCGCTGTGCCGCACCACCGCTTGAACGCGTGCGCGAAGGCGAATTCCGAGGTGTAGCCCACCTGTGCGGCGACCGAGGCCAGCGGCAGCGCGGAGGTCGACAGCAGCCGGGCCGCCAGCGTCATCCGCCACCAGGTCAGATAGCCCAGCGGCGGCCGGCCGGTCAGCGCGGTGAAGCGCCGGGCGAAGGCCGCCCGCGACAGGCCCGCCTCGCGTGCCAGCCGCTCAACGGTCCAGGGCGCGGCCGGAGTCCGGTGCATCGCGCGCAAACCGGCCGCCACGGGCGGGTCGTTGAGTGCCGCGGCCCAGCCGGTCGCCAGCCGGCCGCCCCGCAGCGGCGCGTCGCCGTACCACGCGCGCAGGACGTACAGCAGCAGCGCGTCGAGCAGTGACGGCACGATCGCGTCGGTACCGAGCCGGGGGCGCTCCAGTTCACCGGCCAACAGGCGTACGGCCGCCGTCGGTTCCTGGTGGCCGGCCGGCGCCGCCGGCAGGTGGACCAGGTCGGGCAGTGCCGCGAGCAGCGGATGGGTGCGCTGCGGGTCGAGGCGGTAGGCGCCGCACAGCAGCACGGTCGCGGGGCCGGTGCCGTCCGCCCGGTCGGCGCCGGCGGCAGGACGGGGCGGGGCGCCGGGCTCGCAGGGCGGCGCCGTGACCGCGGTGCCCGGACTGTCGGCGAGCACATGAGCGGTGCCGCGCGGCACGAACACCACATCGCCCGGGCCGGCATCGACGGCCTGCTGTGCGGTGGCGGCGGCGGTGGGCCGCAGCACGCACGAGCCGCGCAGCACCACATGGAGTCCGGCCGACCCCGGCGCCGACGCGAATTCCCGCGCCCAGGGGGCGTGGTGGCGCACCAGAGCCGACCGCGGACGCCCGGTGCGCATCACCGCGATCACATCGCTCAGTACGTCCACACCGTGTGGCTACCCAGGGGCGAGACGGACACGCATGAACGCGGCTTCGGCGCGTACGGCGCGTCTCCGCGGCGACGTGCGGTCCTGGCCCTTGACTTTGCGTCAACGGCCGGTAGCTTCTTGGTGCTTAACCGGTACAGCGATCGGTCGCCATCCGGCTCCGCTGTCATCTTCTCAGCCTTCCTGTCAGGGAACGTCCGGACATTCCGAGGAGAATGCATGAGACTCCCAGCACGACGCACATGGCTGGCGGCCCTCGCCGCGGTGACGACGGCACTGACGATGGCCCTGCTCGTCATCGCGGCCCCCGGTCCCGCGCGGGCCGCGGGGGCCGGCTTCGTCCAGCGCTGCGGCACGCACTTCTGTGTCGACGGGCGCACCGCGTACTTCGCCGGCGCCAACTCCTACGACCTGTTCACCTTCGGCAGCGGCTCGGGCGACACCGAGACGCAGTACATGGACAAGGCGGCCATCGACAGCGAGATGGCCGACATGGCCTCGGACGGCGTCACCGTCGTCCGCACCTGGATGTTCGACCACGAGAGCTGGCACGGCTTCGAGCCCGCCAAGAACACCATGAACGAGCAGGAGTGGGCCGAGTTCGACTACATCCTGTACTCGGCGGCGCAGCACGGGCTGCGGGTCGTGCCGGCGATGGAGAACTACTGGACCGCCTACGGCGGAGTGAACACCGTCCTGGGCTGGGAAGGCGTCTCCACCGCCAACTCGGGGAACTTCTTCGACCCCGCCAAGTGCGCCGGCTGCCTCGCCGACTACGAGTTCTACGTCAACTACGCGCTCAACCGGGTCAACCACTACACCGGTGTCGCCTACAAGAACGATCCGACGATCTTCTCCTGGGAGCTGATGAACGAGCCCCGCTACCAGGACGAGACCCCGGCGGAGAACACCGCGGGCACCGTCTTCCGCGCGTGGGAGGACAAGGTCGGCGCGTACATCAAGAACATCGACGCCAACCACATGGTAGACAACGGCATCGAGGGACAGGGCAGTTCGTACGGCTACGGCAGCGACAACGGGGTGCCGTACACCTACGAGTGCCAGTCGCCGGTGATCGACTTCTGCTCCGCGCACATCTATCCGACCGAGGGCTGGGCGAACCTGTCGGTGAGCGCCACCCAGACGCTGGTGGCCAAATACATCACCGACGCCCACACCGGCGCGGGGAAGCCCTTCTTCCTGGGGGAGTTCAACACCTCGGCGAGCACCCGCAGCACCTACTGGCCGGCCATCTACAGCACGATGGAGGCGGGCAACGGCGACGCGGACGCCTTCTGGTGGTACATGAACAGCAGCAAGGACGGCAACTACGGGGTCCTGCACGGTGACGCGGCGCTGACCTACTTCACCGCCCACTCCAACGCCGACAAGGCCAAGAGCGGCGGCGCCACACCGCCCACCACGCCGCCGACGACTCCTCCGACCACACCGCCCACCACGCCCCCGACGACTCCTCCGACCACACCGCCCACCGGCGCGTGCTCGGTCGGCTACGACATCAACGACTGGGGCAGCGCCTTCAACGCGAATGTGACCGTCACCAACGGCGGCGCCGCGATCAACGGCTGGTCGCTGGTGTTCAGCTTCCCCGGCGGCCAGCAGGTCACCAACATCTGGAACGCGGTGGTGACCCAGAGCGGCAGGCAGGTCACCGCCGCCAACGCCCCCTACAACGCGGCCATTGCGGCCGGCGGCAACGTCGCCTTCGGTTTCAGCGCCTCCTCGACGACCGGTACGAACGGCAAGCCGACCGCCTTCACCCTCAACGGCAAGGCCTGCACGGTGTCCTGACCCCGGGACGCCGCCGCACGGCAGCCACGGCCCCCGCCGGCCGACGGCGGCGGGGGCCGTACGCACGACGCCGGCACGGACAAGCGCGCTTACCCGGTTCAGCCGCCAGCGATCCGCGGGCGACCGCCCGTTGACGCCGCCGACCCGGCACCGGGACGATGGGAGCGCTCCCATACCCCCCACGCCAAGGAGCCGTCCATGCGCGGCTCCGCGCCCCCCCCCCACCCGTCCGGCTCCGCCGGCTCCCCGGTGCGGAAGGACGTGCCCGCGCCCGCGGCGGTGTCGGTACGCATCGAGGCGTCCCCGGTCACGGCGTCGGACAGCGCGCCCAGCACCGCGACCAGGCCGAGGCCGCCGGCGTCCACGACACCGGCGGCCCGCAGGACGCCGAGCTGGCCCGGAGTCGCGGCCAGCGCCGCGCGGGCGCCGGTGTGGGCGGCGCGCACCACGTCGGCCAGGCCGCCGTCGGCCGCCTGCGCCGCGCTTGCCGCGGCGGACGCCACGGTGAGCATCGTGCCCTCCGCCGGGTGGGCGACGGCCTCGTACGCGGAGTCCGCGGCGGAGCGCAGCGCCAGGCGGAGCGCGGCGGCGTCCGGGTCGCCCGCGGCGTGGGCGAGCGGTTCGTTCATGCCGCGCAGCAGCTGGGCCAGGATCGTGCCGGAATTGCCGCGGGCACCGATGAGGGCGCCGTGGGACATCGCCCGGAAGGCCTCGGGCAGCGTCGGGCGGGCGGCCGGGTCCGCCGACGCGTGGGCGTCGAAGACGGCTTCCACGGACTGGGCGGCGGACTCGACGGTGAGGTAGAGGTTGGTGCCGGTGTCGCCGTCGGCGACGGGGTAGACGTTGATCGCGTCGATCTCTTCCCGGGCGCGGCCCAGGGCGGCGAGGGCGAGCCGGCACCAAGTGCGCACTGCGGGTGCGTCGAGCGAGGGCGGCACGAATCCTCCTGCGGAGTGCGTTTTCTCCGGGTGAGCGTAGTCGTCCGTCGGGCTCCGCCCGTCCTGCCCGTGCCTGTCCGGGCCGCGGCCCGGACTCCCCGCCTCCCCGCCGGTGGGGGCTTGTCGCGCGGTTCCCCGCGCCCCTGGGGGGGGTGCCCCGTCCTGTGGCGTTCACACTGGCGGTGCGCTGTGGCCTGTCGCGCGGTTCCCCGCGCCCCCGGGCGGCAGCTCCGGCCTGTTCGCTTCTCGGCTGCGGCTGCGCGTGGGGGAACGGACCGGCACCGCCCCGAGGTGCGCACCCGGGCCCGCGGGCACGGCGGGGGCACCTCCGGGAGCGTGGTAGTTTCGTTGCATGGGCGCAGCCGTTGTATGCTGCTCCGGTTGCCTGGGGTTCTCCCGGGCTTTTCCTCGTAAATGCATCTGAAGTCTTTGGAGTGTCCCGTGGCTGCCAACTGCGACGTCTGCGGCAAGGGGCCGGGCTTCGGCAACAGCATTTCCCACTCGCACCGCCGTACCCCGCGTCGTTGGAACCCCAACATCCAGCGGGTGCGCGCAGTCGTGGGGAAGACGCCGAAGCGGCTCAATGTCTGCACCTCGTGCATCAAGGCCGGCAAGGTCTCGCGCTAGCGAGTGACCCCCCTCCGCCCGCAGGGGCGGAAGGGACCCGGTCCGCGCTGACGCGGCACCTCGCAGCGGCGCAGCCTTCCGGCTCCGGAAAGCCGGTCCACCTTCGGGTGGGCCGGCTTTTCAGCGTGTCCGGGTGCGCCAGCCGTGGTCGACCGGGCCGATGCCGGCGCCCAGCGGGAAGCCGGCCGCGATCGCCCCGGTGACATAGGACTTCGCCAGGCCCACCGCGGCGGGCACCTCGTGGCCGAGGGCGAGGTAGGAGGCCAGCGCGCTGGCCAGGGTGCAGCCGGTGCCGTGGGTGTGGGCGTTGGCATGGCGGGGGGCGTGGAACCACCGCTCGGTGCGGCCGTCGGAGAGCAGGTCGGCGCACTCCGCGTGGCGGTCGGCGCCCGGCAGGTGGCCGCCCTTGACCAGCGCCCAGCGCGGGCCGCAGGCCAGGACGGCGTCGGCGGCGGCCCGCATGCCCTCCCGGTCGGTGACGACGATCCCGGTGAGCCGGGTGACCTCGTCCAGGTTGGGCGTGGCGACGGTGGCCAGCGGCAGCAGCCGGGTACGGACGACGTCGGGCGCGTCGCCGCGCAGCAGGCTGTCGCCGTGCTTGGAGACGCCGACCGGATCGACGACGACGGGGACGTCGAGGCCGGTGACCAGGTCGGCGACGGTCCCGGCCAGTTCGGCGGAGCCGAGCATGCCGGTCTTGACCGCCTGGACGCCGATGTCGTCCACGACGGCCCTGAACTGCGCGCGTACCGCTTCCTGCGGCAGGTCCCAGGAGCCGCGCACGCCGAGCGAGTTCTGCGCGGTCACCGCGGTGATCACGCTCATGCCGTGGACGCCGAGGGCGAGCATCGTCTTGAGGTCGGCCTGGATGCCCGCACCGCCGCCGGAGTCGGACCCGGCGACGGTGAGCACCCGGGCCGGGGGCGGGAGCGTCACGCGTCGTCGCCGAAGTGGTCCCAGCCGCCTGCCTTCTCCCACGGCGCACCGTCCACGGTGACCTGCGGGGCGCGGCCGGCCGGCGCCCTGACCGAGCCGATGACCCGCCAGCGGGCGGGCAGTTTCACGTCGGGCGGGAAGGCCGCGACGATGGCGTGGTCCTCGCCGCCGGTGAGCACCCAGTGCAGCGGGTCGACGCCGACGGCCTGCCCGATGTCGGTCATCTGGGCGGGTACGTCGATGTCGGCGGAACGCAGGTCGATGTCGGCGCCGCTGGCGGTGGCGATGTGGCCGAGGTCTGCGACCAGGCCGTCGCTGACGTCGGTCATGGCGGTGGCGCCGAGTTCGGCCGCCGCGGGGCCGGCGTGGTAAGGCGGTTCGGGGCGGCGGTGCGCCTCGACGAAGGCGCGCGGGGAGCGGAAGCCGCGGGACAGGACGGCGAGTCCCGCGGCCGACCAGCCGAGCCAGCCGGTGACGGCGATGACGTCGCCGGGGCGCGCCCCGGACCGGGTGACGGCGTCGCTGTTGCGCAGGTCCCCCAGCGCGGTGATGGCGACGGTGATGGTGTCGCCGCGTACGACGTCGCCGCCGACCACGGCCGCGCCGGCGACCTGGCATTCGTCGCGGATGCCGTCCATCAGCTCGACCGGCCAGGTGGCGGGGAGTTCGGTGGGCACGACCAGGCCGAGCAGCACGGCCGTGGGGACGGCGCCCATGGCGGCGATGTCCGCGAGGTTCTGGGCGGCGGCCTTGCGGCCGACGTCGTAGGCAGTGGACCAGTCGCGGCGGAAGTGCCGGCCTTCGAGCAGGATGTCGGTGGTGGCCACCACCCGCCGGTCGGGCGCGGTGACGACGGCCGCGTCGTCACCGGGGCCGATTTCCACGGCCGGGGTCGAGGTGAGGCGGGAGGTCAGTTCCCTGATGAGCCCGAACTCCCCCAACTCGCCCACAGTCCCCTTCATCTCATCGTCCCCTTAAGTCTCGGCATTCGCCGGTTCTGCTGCGTGTTTCCCGTCAATACGGGGGTCAGGTACCGCGCGGGTCTCCCCGCTGTGCGCGACGACGCGATAACGTGGCGTCCCCCTTCCCACATGATCCTCGTAGCCGCCCTGGAGGTTCCGTGGTACAGGCCTACATCCTGATCCAGACCGAGGTCGGCAAGGCCTCGGCAGTAGCGGAGGTGATTTCCAAGATCGACGGCGTCATTCAGGCCGAGGACGTCACGGGCCCCTATGACGTGATCGTCAGGGCCCGGGCGGACACGGTCGACGAACTCGGCCGCATGGTGGTGGCCAAGGTCCAGCAAGTGGACGGAATCACCCGGACTCTCACCTGTCCGGTCGTCCATATCTAGCCCCCGATATGCTCGCCCGATGGCGCTGTATCACCGGGTCGTCCTGATCAACGTGTCCGCCGTCGCGTGCCTTGCCGCGGCGGCGGCCTACGCTTTCGCCATGCCCGGTGGCGGTGACGACTCCGTCGCCGTACCGGTTCCCGACGCGCGCACCGCCGGTTACTGCCATGCGCTGCACGACGCTTTGCCGCAGCGGGTCGCGGGGCTTTCCCGGCATGATCTCAAGCCGCGCTCCGAATTGATCACCGGGTGGGGGGACCCGGCGATCGTACTGCGCTGCGGGGTGCCGCGACCGGCGGTGGACAACAATCCCGAGGCCGACGGCGTCGAGGTGGACGGGGTCGGCTGGTCCATCGAGCACGGGTCCGGCGGGTCGTTCCGGCTCACCACGACCCTGCGCACGGCGTACGTCGAGGTGACGCTGCCGAAGAAGTACGCCGGCGATCTCGGCCCGCTGACCGATCTCGCCGACGCGGTGACCAGGACGATCCCCGGTCTGTGAGCGGGCGCCCTGCCGGCCGCCGGCCGGCAGGGACGTGTCAGCGCAGGCCGGTGGAGCGGCGCAGCGCCGCCTGGATGAGCCGGTCGACCAGTTCGGGGTAGCCGACGCCGCTCTCCTGCCACATCCGCGGGTACATCGAGATCGGGGTGAAGCCCGGCATGGTGTTGATCTCGTTGATCACGAACTCGCCGCTGTCCAGCAGGAAGAAGTCCGCCCTGACCAGGCCCTCGCAGGAGGCGGCCTCGAAGGCGGCGACGGCCAGCCGCTGCACCTCGGCGGTCTGCTCGGGGGTGAGCGGCGCGGGCACGACGCCCTCCGCCGAGTCGATGTACTTCGCCTCGAAGTCGTAGAAGGCGTGGGTGGTGACCGGGGGGATCTCGGCGGGCACCGACGCGCGCGGGCCGTCCTCGAACTCGAGCACCCCGCACTCGATCTCCCGGCCGCTCAGCAGCGCCTCGACGACGAGCTTCGGGTCGTGCCTGCGGGCCTCGGCAATTGCCGCGTCCAGCCCGTCGGGGCCTTCGACCTTGCTGATGCCGAAGGAGGAGCCGCCGCGGGCGGGCTTCACGAACAGCGGCCAGCCGTGCTCGGCGGCGAAGCCGATGAGGCGGTCGCGTACCGCGCCCGGGTCCTGCTCCCATTCCCGCGGGCGGACCACGGTGTAGGGGCCGACGGCCAGGCCGAAGGAGGTGAAGATCCGCTTCATGTACTCCTTGTCCATGCCGACGGCGGAGGCGAGCACGCCCGCGCCGACGTAAGGGACGCCGGATAGTTCGAGCAGGCCCTGGAGGGTGCCGTCCTCGCCGTAGGGGCCGTGCAGCAGCGGGAAGACGACGTCGACCTCCCCGAGCGCCTTGGGGACGGCGCCGGTCTCGGTGTAGACGACCTCGCGGTTGGCCGGGTCCACCGGGAGGACGACTGTGCCCTCCTGGTCGGCGACCTGTTCCACGGTGGGCATCGTGCGGTCGGCGATGGCCATCCGGTCCGGCGCGTCGGCGGTCAGCGCCCAGCGGCCCTCGGTGGTGATGCCGATGGGCAGGACGTCGTACTTGGTGCGGTCGATGGCCCGCAGCAGGCTTGCCGCGGTCACCACCGAGACACCGTGCTCGGAGCTGCGCCCGCCGAAGACGACGGCGACGCGCGGCTTGCGTACGTAACCGGACGGCGCCGGGCGGTCGGCGCTCTCGTCGGGTCCCGGACTCTGGGGAGAAGGCAGGTTGCTCATGTCGCGTTGACCTTACCTTTCGGGCTTCGCGGAGCGTGACATCAACTCCCGCACGGCTACGACCGGCGGCTTCCCGTTGTGCACGATATCGACCACCGTCTCGGTGATCGGCATGTCCACGCCGTGGCGGCGGGCGAGATCGGCCACCGATTCGCAGGACTTGACGCCCTCCGCGGTGCGCCGGGTGACGGCGATCGTCTCGGCCAGGGTCATGCCGCGGCCGAGGTTGGTGCCGAAGGTGTGGTTGCGGGACAGCGGCGAGGAGCAGGTGGCGACCAGGTCGCCCATGCCGGCCAGGCCCGCGAAGGTGTGCGCGTCGGCGCCCATCGCCAGGCCGAGCCTGGTGGTCTCGGCCAGGCCGCGGGTGATCAGCGACGCCTTGGTGTTGTCGCCGAGCCCCATGCCGTCGGCGATGCCGACGGCGAGCCCGATGACGTTCTTGACCGCGCCGCCCAGTTCGCAGCCGACGACGTCGGTGTTGGTGTACGGGCGGAAGTACGGGGTGTGGCAGGCGGCCTGGATGCGGCGGGCGACGGCGTCGTCCCGGCAGGCGACGACGGAGGCGGCGGGCTGCCGCTCGGCGATCTCGGGCGCGAGATTGGGCCCCGACAGCACGGCGACCCGGTCGGGTCCGGTCTTGGCGACCTCCTCGATGACCTCGCTCATCCGCTTGGCGGTGCCGAGTTCGACGCCCTTCATCAGGCTGACCAATACCGCGTCGTCGCGCAGCAGCGGCGCCCACTCGGCGAGATTGCCGCGCAGGGTCTGCGAGGGGACGGTGAGGAAGACCAGTTCCGCGTCCCGCGCCGCCTGCGCGGGGTCGGCGGTGGCCGTGACGGAGGCGGGCAGTTCGAGCTGCGGGAAATACTCGGGATTGTGCCGGGTGGTGTTGATCGCGTCGACCAGTGCGGGCCTGCGGCCCCACAGCGACACCTGGCATCCGGCGTCGGCGAGCACCATGGCGAAGGCGGTGCCCCACGAGCCGGTGCCGAAGACCGCGCAGCGCGTCGTCACTTGCCCCCCCGGGCCTTGCGCGGGTCGTACAGACCGTCGGGGGCGGTCTCGCCGCGCAATTCCGCGAGGAGTTCGGCGACGCTGCGCATGATGGTCTCGGTGACCGCGCGCAGCGTCTCTGCGGTGGGCTCCTGGCCGTAGAAGGCGTCGAGGTCGACCGGCGGCCCGGCCAGCACCCGCAGCGTCTTGCGGGGGAAGAGCCGGAGCCGCTTCTCCTTGGCGTACGGCGGCATCACCTCGTTGGCGCCCCACTGGGCGACCGGGATGACCGGGGCCTTGGTGAGCAGCGCGACCCGGGCGACGCCGGTCTTGGAGACCATCGGCCACTGGTCGGGGTCGCGGGTGAGGGTGCCTTCCGGGTAGAAGGCGACGCATTCGCCGGCCTCGATCGCGGCGACCGCGGCACGGAAGGCGTTGGCGGCGTCGGTGGTCTCGCGGAAGACCGGGATCTGGCCGGTGCCGCGCAGCACGCTGCCGACGAACAGCGGTTTGAAGAGTCCGGCCTTGGCCAGGAAGCGGGGCACCCGGCCGGTGTTGTACTGGAAATGCGCGTAGGACAGCGGGTCCAGGTACGAGTTGTGGTTCACCGCGGTGATGAATCCATCGTTGACGGGAATGTGCTCCATTCCGCGCCAATCCCGCTTGAACAGCACAATGAGCGGCGGTTTCGCGATGACAGCCGCCAGGCGGTACCAGAAACCGATTCTGCGGCGGGACACCCGGACTCCTCTTCGTTGCGATGGCGCTGCCGCTCAGCATCGCGGCTACCAGAGACTAACGCCAGGTCTCAGGGCGCCGGGGGGCAGCTCTGGCACTCGGTGACAATGGTGAGGTGGATGTGACGGGGATGTGGTCGCTGGTGGTGCCGCTCAAGCCGCTGGCGGTGGCCAAGAGCAGGCTGTCGGCGGCGGGGGCGGTACGCCCGGCGCTGGCGCTGGCCTTCGTGCTCGACACGGTGGGCGCCGCGCTGGCGTGCCCTGAGGTGGCGGATGTCACGGTGGTCACCGACGACCCGACGGCGGGCGCCGAAGTGGCCGGGCTGGGGGCTTTCGTGGCGGCCGACGTGCCGGCGGCGGGGCTGAACGCGGCGCTGCGGTACGGCGCCGGTCTCGTACGGCAGCGGCGGGCGTCGGCGGGCGTCGGGGCGCTGAACGGCGATCTCCCGGCCTTGCGGCCCGCCGAACTGGGCGCAGTGCTGCGGGAGGCCGCGCGGCTGCCCGGGCGGGCGTTCCTGGCCGATACGGCGGGTCCGGGAACAACCTTGCTCACCGCGTCCCCCGGTGTCGCCCTCTCCCCCGGCTTCGGCGGCGCCTCCCGGTCCCGCCACCTCGCCTCGGGGGCACGTGAGATCACGCTGGCCGCGGTGCCGTCGGTGCGGCAGGACGTGGACACCGCGGCGGACCTGGACGCTGCCCGCGCTCTGGGCCTGGGTCCGCGCACCTCGCTGCTCTTCCCGGCCCGCACCGCCTGACGCCCGCGTCCCGGCCTGTCGTGCGGGCCTTCACGGCGCCGCGGCGGCCCGGACGGCAGGCCCTAGGCTGGGGCCATGCAAGCGACGGCGTTCACCTATGACCCCGGCACCCGGGCGGGCAGTGTGCTGCTGGACGACGGGACGCCGGTGGCGTTCGACGCCGCGGCCTTCGACGCGGGCGGCCTGCGGCTGCTGCGCCCCGGCCAGCGGGTGCGGATCCGCACCGAGGGCGAGGGCGACGCGCGGCGGGTGGTCTTCGTGACGCTACAGACGTATCCGGACCCAGGCGCGTAAGGCCGCACGGGCGGCGGGAAAACGGCGGGGCGGGAAAACGGCGCGGCCCGAACGGCGGGGCGGGAAAACGGCGCGGGCCGGGCGACCCCTCCCGGGGTGCCCGGCCCGTCGCGGTCGTCCGGCGGCGCCGGAGGCCTACCTCGCGGCGGCCCGCTTGGCACTGGTACTGGTCTTGCGCGCCGCGGTCTTCTTGCCCGGGGTCTTCTTGGCGGTGGCCTTCTTGGCCGGCGCCTTCTTGGCGGTGGCCTTCTTGGCCGCCGCCTTCTTGGTCGTGGACTTCTTCGCCGCGGTGGTCTTCGCGGCCGTCTTCGTGGCCGCGGTGGTCTTCTTGGCGGCGGTCTTGCGGGCCGAGGTGGCCTGCTTCGCCGCGGCCTTCTTGGTGGTGGTCCGCGCGGTGGTGGAAGGACCACCGCTCAGGCTGCCCTTGGGGGCCTTCTTGACCGCGACCTCGCCACCGCGCGGGAGCTTCTTCGCCCCGCTGACCAGGTCCTTGAAGCCCTGCCCCGCGCGGAACCGCGGCACTGAGGTCTTCTTGACCCTGACCCGCTCCCCGGTCTGGGGATTGCGGGCGTAGCGGGCCGGGCGTTCGACCTTCTCGAACGACCCGAATCCGGTGACCGAGACCCGGTCGCCGGAAACCGTCGCGCGGACGATCGCGTCGAGAACCGCGTCAACCGCGTCCGCGGCGGCCTGCCGGCCGCCTACCTTGTCGGCAATCGCTTCTACGAGCTGCGCCTTGTTCACGTCTTCCCCTTCGGAAACTTGCCCGGCGAATGAGTGCGGGCCTTTTCGCACGCTAGGCGGATATATACCGCAAATCAAATACGAAACGGGCGAATCACCCTTGTGCCGCAACGAACTCGGGGGCCTGTGTGATCACCGATCGGGGATTCCGAGGTCGTCCAACTCGGCCGTCAGCACCTCCAGACGCCGTGCCGCGTCGGCGAGATCGTGCTTCGCCGCGGCGGTCACCGCGAGCAGCCTTCGAGTCAACTCCCGCCTGGTCTCATCAGGGACTTCGGGATTGGCCACCCGGGCGTGCGCCTGCTTCAGACGCGCGGCCAGAACCCCGTAGAGCTGGAGTTGGCCGTCGCGTTCCATGCGTCGATTGTGCCATCTGCGGCGAGTTGTCGACGATGGCAGGGCCAACCGGGTGTTCCTGGGCTGTTCGGCCGGGCTTTTGGACGACCGGAGGGCGCCCCCGGCGACCCCCTGGGCAAACCCGCCGACAGCACCGCCGGCGGCCCCGCGGACACGTGGAAAAGCGCCCCCCGCGAGTTCGCGGGAGGCGCTTCTGGAAGGTGTCGGGCGGGATCAGGCCTGGACGGTGCTGGGCTTGAAGGACGGCCTGCGGCTCTCGAACGCGGCGATGTCCGGCTCGTTGGCCAGCGTCAGGCTGATGTCGTCGAGCCCTTCCAGCAGCCGCCAGCGGGCGTTGTCGTCCAGCTCGAACGACGCGGTCACGCCCTCGGCGCGGACCTCGCGGGCCACCAGGTCCACGGTGATCTCGGCTGTCGGGTCGGCCTCGGCCAGCTGCCACAGCCGCTCCACGGTCTCCTGTGGCAGCACCACCGTGAGCAGGCCGTTCTTGAGCGAGTTGCCGCGGAAGATGTCCGCGAAGCGGGACGAGAGCACGGTTTTGAAGCCGTAGTTCTGCAGCGCCCACACCGCATGTTCGCGGGACGATCCGGTGCCGAAGTCGGGTCCTGCGACCAGAACGGTGGCGCCCTTGTACTCGGGAGCGTTGAGGACGAAGCTCTCGTCCTTTCGCCACGCCTCGAACAGCCCGTCCTCGAAGCCGTTGCGGGTGACCTTCTTCAGCCAGTGCGCCGGGATGATCTGGTCGGTGTCCACATTGCCGCGGCGCAGCGGTACGGCCCGGCCGGTGTGGGTGGTGAAGGCTTCCATCGGGCTCAGACCTCCGTCAGGACAGGGGCGTCGGACAGGTCGGCGGGCGAGGCGAGGTGGCCGAGCACCGCGGTGGCGGCGGCCACCTGCGGCGAGACCAGGTGCGTACGGCCGCCCTTGCCCTGCCGTCCTTCGAAGTTGCGGTTGGAGGTCGACGCGGAACGCTCGCCGGGCGCCAGTTGGTCGGGGTTCATACCCAGGCACATCGAGCAACCCGCGTGCCGCCATTCGGCGCCGGCCGCGGTGAACACCTTGTCCAGACCCTCGTGGACGGCCTGCAGCGCGACCCGTACCGAACCCGGTACGACCAGCATCCGGACACCGTCGGCGACCTTGCGGCCCTCGACGACGGACGCGGCGGCCCGCAGGTCCTCGATCCGGCCGTTGGTGCAGGAGCCGACGAAGACGGTGTCCACGGCGACCTCGCGCAGCGGCTGCCCCGCGGTCAGGCCCATGTACTCCAGCGCCTTCTCCGCCGACAGGCGGTCGCCGGGGTCGGCGAAGGACGCCGGGTCGGGCACCGACGCGCTCAGCGGCGCGCCCTGGCCGGGGTTGGTGCCCCAGGTGACGAAGGGCGCCAGCGTGCTCGCGTCGATCCGCACCTCGTGGTCGAAGACCGCGTCGTCGTCGGTGCGCAGCGTCTTCCAGTACGCGACCGCCGCGTCCCAGTCCTCGCCCTTCGGGGCGTGGTCGCGCCCTTCCAGGTAGTCGAAGGTGATCTGGTCGGGGGCGATCATGCCGGCCCGCGCGCCCGCCTCGATCGACATGTTGCAGACGGTCATCCGGGACTCCATCGACAGCTTCTCGATGGCCGAGCCGCGGTATTCGATGACATAGCCCTGGCCGCCGCCGGTGCCGATCTGGGTGATCACGGCCAGGATCAGGTCCTTGGCGGTGACGCCGTCGGGGAGTTCGCCGTCGACGGTGACGGCCATGGTCCTGAACGGATCGAGCGGCAGCGTCTGGGTGGCCAGCACATGCTCGACCTGTGAGGTGCCGATGCCGAACGCCAGCGCGCCGAAGGCACCGTGGGTGGAGGTGTGGCTGTCGCCGCAGACCACGGTGGTGCCCGGCTGGGTCAGGCCCAGCTGCGGCCCCACCACGTGCACGACGCCCTGCTCGACGTCGCCGAGCGGGTGCAGCCGCACCCCGAACTCGGCGCAGTTCTTGCGCAGCGTCTCCAACTGGGTCCGCGAGACCGGGTCGGCGATCGGCTTGTCGATGTCGAGGGTGGGGGTGTTGTGGTCCTCGGTGGCGATGGTGAGGTCGGTACGGCGGACCGGCCGGCCGTTCATCCGCAGCCCGTCGAACGCCTGGGGGCTGGTCACCTCGTGGAGCAGGTGAAGATCGATGAAGAGCAGATCGGGTTCGCCTTCGGCGCGGCGGACGACATGGTCGTCCCAGACCTTTTCCGCGAGTGTCCTACCCATCGCTGTCCCTCCGGCCCCGGTCGTCTTCGCCCCCGGGCCAACTCGGTGTGTGTGCTGCGCTGTGCTTCCCAAGCGTGACGCCTTCACGGGAAAATTGAACTTGCGTTTCACAGTGTGAGACGTGAGTATCGTTGCATGGACAACTCTAGCGGCGTCGGCGTTCTCGACAAGGCTGCTCTGGTGCTCAGCGCACTGGAGTCAGGACCGGCCACCCTGGCCGGGCTTGTCGGCGCCACGGGCCTCGCCCGCCCCACCGCGCACCGGCTGGCGGTCGCGCTCGAACACCATCGCATGGTGGCACGCGACATGCAGGGACGCTTCATCCTCGGGCCGCGGCTGTCCGAGCTGGCCGCCGCCGCGGGTGAGGACCGGCTGCTCGCCACGGCCGGCCCGGTGCTCACGCATCTGCGCGATGTGACCGGCGAGAGCGCCCAGCTGTACCGGCGGCAGGGCGACATGCGGATCTGTGTGGCCGCCGCGGAGCGGCTGTCAGGGCTGCGGGACACCGTCCCCGTGGGCTCCACGCTGCCGATGAAGGCGGGCTCCGCCGCGCAGGTGCTGATGGCCTGGGAGGAGCCCGAGCGGCTGCACCGCGGTCTGCAGGGCGCCCGTTTCACCGCCACCGCGCTGTCCGGGGTACGCCGCAGGGGCTGGTCGCAGTCGATCGGCGAGCGCGAGCCGGGCGTGGCGTCGGTGTCCGCGCCCGTACGCGGCCCGTCGAACCGCGTGGTGGCCGCCGTGTCCGTGTCAGGCCCCATCGAGCGGCTGACCCGGCACCCGGGACGTATGCACGCCCAGGCCGTGGTGGACGCCGCCGGCCGGCTCTCGGAGGCCCTGCGCCGCTCCGGCTGACCGGCAGCGGCCAAGACCGCCCGAGAAGCCCGCCGTCCCGGCCCGCGCCGTCCCCGCGGGCCGGGACGGCGTCCTTTTCCGTCGAAGACCCCGGAAAACACCGGAAGCCCGTCGCGTCCGCGACGGGCTTCACATGTCCTGGTGCCTGAGTACCCCCGACCGGATTCGAACCGGCGCTACCGCCTTGAGAGGGCGGCGTGCTAGGCCACTACACAACGGGGGCGAGCTTTGGCGATCCTCGCGTCGTCGCGTCCGGGTGCGACCCGAAGGGAACGGAATGAAAGGATCTGTACCCCCGACCGGATTCGAACCGGCGCTACCGCCTTGAGAGGGCGGCGTGCTAG
>NZ_JAJSYW010000062.1:16654-32133 GCF_036815005.1 Streptomyces sp. IBSBF 2435
GCCGCTACACAACGGGGGCCTGTCATACACACATGCGCTGGGGTACCAGGACTCGAACCTAGAACAACTGAACCAGAATCAGCCGTGTTGCCAATTACACCATACCCCACCAAAACGCAACCCCTGCGGGTCTTGTTCGGTATGCGCTTCCTGGCCGGACCTTTCGGCCCTCCCGGGCGGCGCAGGAAGAACATTACCCGATCAGGGACACGGCTCCAAAACGGGTATCGGCGCACAGCCCCTTACGCGCTCAGGACCCGGCAGCCGCCGTGCGGCTGCCGGGTCCTGAGCGGGAATACCGGCGTCAGCCCGCAAGCCGGGCCAGGGCCGCGTCGATCCGGGCCAGGGCGCGGTCGCGGCCGAGCACCTGGAGCGATTCGAAGAGCGGCAGGCCGACCGTACGGCCGGTGACCGCGACCCGGACCGGGGCCTGGGCCTTGCCGAGCTTGAGGCCGTGCGCCTCGCCCGCGGCCAGGACCGCCTCCTTGAGGGCCTCAGGGCTCGACCAGTCCGCGCCGGCCAGCTTCTCCCTGGCGGTGGCCAGCAGCGCGTCCGAGCCCTCCTTCATCGCCTTCGCCCAGGACGCCTCGTCGCTGACCGGCTCGGGCAGGAAGAGGAAGTCCACGTTGGCGGTGATGTCGGACAGCACGGTGAGCCGGGTCTGCGCGTACGGCGCGATGGCCTGCCAGGCCGCCTCGTCGAAGTCCTCGGGCGCCCAGGGCGCGTGCGGGGCGCCCAGCCACGGGGTGCAGGCCGCGGCGAAGGCCTCGGGGGTCAGCCGCCTGATGTGGTCGGCGTTGATCGCCTCGGCCTTCTTGAGGTCGAAGCGCGCCGGGTTGGCGTTGACGTCGCCGATGTCGAACCTGGCGACCATCTCGGCCGGCGAGAAGACGTCCCGGTCGGCGGAGTAGGACCAGCCGAGCAGCGACAGGTAGTTCAGCAGCCCCTCGGGCAGGAAGCCGCGCTCGCGGTAGAGGTTGAGCGAGGACTCGGGATCGCGCTTGGACAGCTTCTTGTTGCCCTCGCCCATGACGTATGGCAGATGTCCGAAGCCGGGGATCTGCTTGGCGACGCCGAGGCCGATCAGCGCCTCGTACAGCGCGATCTGCCGCGGGGTGGAGGACAGCAGGTCCTCGCCGCGCAGTACGTGCGTGATGCCCATCAGCGCGTCGTCCACCGGGTTGACCAGGGTGTAGAGCGGGGCGCCGCTGGCCCGGACGATGCCGTAGTCCGGCACGTTCTCCGGGGTGAAGGTCAGTTCGCCGCGCACCAGGTCGGTGAAGGTGATCGCCTTGTCCGGCATCCGGAAGCGCACGATCGCGCTGCGGCCCTCGGCCAGGTAGGCCGCGGTCTGCTCGGCGGTCAGGTCGCGGCAGTGGCCGTCGTAGCCGGAGGGGCGCCCCGCGGCGCGGGCGGCGTCGCGGCGGGCGTCCAGCTCCTCGGTGGTGCAGTAGCAGTCGTAGGCGTGCCCGGCCTCCTTGAGGCGGCGGGCCACATCGGCGTAGATGTTCATCCGCAGGGACTGCCGGTAGGGCGCGTGCGGGCCGCCGACCTCGGGGCCCTCGTCCCAGTCGAGGCCGAGCCAGCGCAGCGAGTCCAGCAGCTGCCGGTAGGACTCCTCGGAGTCGCGGGCTGCGTCGGTGTCCTCGATCCGCAGCACCAGGGTGCCCTGGTGGTGGCGGGCGAAGGCCCAGTTGAACAGTGCGGTGCGGACCAGGCCCACGTGGGGGTTGCCGGTCGGCGAGGGGCAGAAGCGGACGCGTACGTCCGTGGAGGGTGCGCTAGCCACGCGAGATCACCTTGTTGGTGAGAGTGCCGATGCCTTCGATGGTGACGGCGACCTCGTCGCCGGGGTGCAGCGGGCCGACCCCGGCCGGGGTGCCGGTGAGGATCACGTCGCCGGGCAGCAGGGTCATCGCCTCGGTGATGTTGACGATCAGGTCCTCGATGGAGTGGATCATCTGTCGGGTGCGGCCGGCCTGCCGCAGTTCGCCGTTGACCGTCGCGGTGACCGCCAGGTCCCCGGCCGCCGCCAGGTCGATGCCGGTCTCGATCCAGGGGCCGAGCGGGCAGGAGGAGTCGAAGCCCTTGGCCCTGGCCCACTGCTTCTCGGTCTGCTGGGTGTCGCGAGCGGTGACGTCGTTGGCGCAGGTGTAGCCGAGGATGACGTCCTTGACCCGTTCGCGCGGCACCTCGCGGCACAGCCGGCTGATGACGACCGCCAGTTCCGCCTCGTGGTGGACCTCTTGCGAGAACGAGGGGTAGACGATGTTGTCGCCGGGACCGATCACCGAGGTGGACGGCTTGAAGAAGGCCCAGGGGGCGGTCGGTACCTCGTTGCCCAGTTCGGCCGCGTGGGCGGCGTAGTTGCGGCCGATGGCGACGACCTTGTTGGGCAGGACCGGCGGCAGCAGGCGGACCTTGTCCAGCGGCACCTTCGTACCCGACAGGGTGAAGTCGGCGAAGGGGACACCTTTGATGATGTCGAGGACGAGACCGTCGTAACTGCCGGAGCCGCCCGTGCCGGTCGGGTCGCCCTCGATCGCGCCGAAGGCGACATTCCCGTCGATGGAGAACCTGGCGATGCGCATGCAGCCAGCTTAGTAGTCCGCCACCGCTCCGCCCGCCGTCGCGTCACCGCAGGTCAGACACCGTAAGGTGGTGCTCAGGGGGTGACGGCGGCCTTCGGCAGCTCGTTGAGCACGGTACGGCGGGGGTTCGCAGTGCGCTGCGGCAGCGCGCGCACCTCGGTCTCGGCGGGCGGCTCGGCCGGCGCGGCCACGAGTCCCTTCGCGTCCTTGAGATGAGCAAGAGTGGTACGCCGGGGGTTGGCAGTCGTCGTCATCGGCGTCGGACCTCGTGGGCTCGGGGGACCGCACAGGGCGGACCGCGGTGGGTGAAAGCATGAAGGGTGTGAACCACCACGCTAGCCGCGCCTTTTCCCTTCACCGGGCGGCCCAGACATCTGACGGGCTGTGATTTTGCTCACCATGTGAGCGGCATTTCCGTCATTACGGACGCTCGCTCACGATGTGTGAATCGGACATCGGGCACCGAATATCAGGAAACACCCACCGCCCGTCCACCATGGGCGACCCGCGCCACCTGTGCAAGCTTGACCCCAACATCCGAAATGCGCCGGTTTCGGAGAATCCTGGATCGACGGAACGTGCGGATCATGGAACAGCCAGTCACGGAATCCAACAGGTCGGCTACGGCCCTTGTTGGGAGATCCAGCACTGTGCTGGAATTCCCCGGACCGCCGCATCACATCGAGCCGGCGCGCAGGGGGCGCAACGAGCACTCGAGCGGCGGTGATGGGCTTAACGGCCTCCTCGCAATCCGGGGCGGTCCTGGCCCCCATGACTCGACACCGTCCTGTCCGCTTCACCGCGGGGGACGCCTGGTCCAGAGGTTGCGACGCTAGTGCAGGGACGTTTCAAGAGGGACAGCGGCGCGGCGGGCGACCCGGAGCAGCAGCCCGGCGGGACCGGCAACGGTCCTGCCCAGGCGGCGGGCGACGGAAGCGCCACGCCGGGGACGACTGCGGCCACCGGACGGACGACCACGCCCAGCGGCATCGAAGCAGGCCGGATCACCGGCCTCGACAGCAAGCCGGGGCCCCGAATAGCGATGCGCAACTGGCGCATCAGCACCCGGCTGGTGTCGCTGCTGGCCCTGCCGGTGGTCACCGCAGGCGCGCTCGGCGGTCTGCGGATCCACACCTCGCTGCAGAACATCGACCAGTTGCAGCGCATGAAGTCCCTGACCGACATCGCCGAGCACGCGACCGACCTGGCCGACTCCCTGGCCGAGGAGCGCGACAGCTCGGCCGGTCCGATCAGCGCCGGCAGTCCCACCGACGCGGTCGCCGCCTCCCGGCAGACCACGGACCGCGAGTACAAGCTCTACCGCGACGCCAGCGACAACATCTCCTCGAACGACACCCTCTTCAGCGGTGTGCGTTCCAGCCTGATCGCGATCGACACCCAGCTGACCCAGCTCAGTGCGCTGCGGGACCAGGCCTTCACCAGCCAGTCCTCGATCGCCCAGACCGTCTCCTCCTACGACGGCCTCATCCAGTCGCTGCTGGGCCTGTCCGTCGACATGGCGCAGGCCACCCAGAACTCGGAGATGGTGACCAGCACCCGTGCGCTCGCGGCGTTCTCGTCCGCCAAGGAGTACGAGTCGATCCAGCGCGCGGTCATCAGCGCGGCGCTCGCCAAGGGCAAGGGCCTGGACGCCAACGACTACCAGTCGGTGAAGTGGGGCGCGGCCAACGAGGACATCAACCTCACCCGCTTCCAGACCCTCTACGGCTCCAGGAGCGCCGAGCTGCTCAAGCCGATCGAGGGCGGCAACGACACGATCAGCGCGCACGACACGATGCGCGAGCGGATCGCCGCCACTCCCGACGCGATCGACGGCATCACCACCTCGTACCTGGACTGGGACGACGCCGCCAAGGCGAAGATCGACGCGATGAACCGCATCGAGCGCTCGCTGCTGAACGAGATGCGGCAGAAGTCGCTCGAACTCCAGAGCACCGCCAAGCAGGACGCGCTGATCTCCGCCGCGATCATCCTGCTGGTGCTCGGTGTCGCCGTCGTCGGCGCCTTCGTGGTCGCCCGCTCGATGATCCGCTCGCTGCGCCGGCTCCAGCAGACCGCGCAGGACGTCGCCCAGAAGCGGCTGCCCGAGCTGGTCAAGCAGCTGTCGGACTCCGACCCGCAGGACGTCGACACCTCGGTCGAGTCGATCGGCATCAACAGCCGCGACGAGATCGGCCAGGTGGCCCGCGCCTTCGACGAGGTCCACAGCGAGGCGGTCCGGCTGGCCGCCGAGCAGGCGCTGCTGCGGGGCAACGTCAACGCGATGTTCACCAACCTCTCCCGCCGCAGCCAGGGCCTCATCCAGCGCCAGCTGTCGCTGATCTCCGAACTGGAGTCCCGCGAGGCCGACCCGGACCAGCTCTCCTCGCTGTTCAAGCTGGACCACCTCGCCACCCGTATGCGCCGCAACGGTGAGAACCTGCTGGTCCTCGCCGGTGAGGAGCCGGGCCGCCGGTGGACCCGCCCGGTCCCGCTGGTCGACGTGCTGCGCGCCGCGGCCTCCGAGGTGGAGCAGTACGAGCGCATCGAGCTGACCTCGGTGCCGTCGGCCGAGGTCACCGGCCGTATCGTCAACGACCTCGTCCACCTGCTCGCCGAGCTGCTGGAGAACGCCACGTCGTTCTCCTCGCCGCAGACCAAGGTGCGGGTCACCGGTCACGCGCTGCCCGACGGCCGCGTGCTGATCGAGATCCACGACACCGGTATCGGCCTGTCGCCCGAGGACCTGGCCGACATCAACGAGCGGCTGGCCAACCCGCCGACCGTCGACGTCGCGGTGTCCCGCCGGATGGGCCTGTTCGTGGTCGGCCGGCTGTCGCTGCGGCACGGCATCCGCATCCAGCTGCGTCCGTCCGACTCGGGCGGTACGACCGCGCTGGTCATGCTGCCGGTCGATGTGACGCAGGGCGGCGCGAACGCCAAGGCCAACATGATGAGCGGCGGGCGGCCCGGGACCGCTCCCCCGGCCGCGGCAGGCGCCGGCACCGGCATGGCCGGCGCGTTCGGCAACGCGCCGGGTTCCTCGCCGGTCGCCAAGCCGCCGCAGCGCGGCCAGGTCGGCGGCGGCGCGCAGCGCCCGGCGCTGAGCCCGGGCGCAGGACGGCCGGGCGGCGGCGCACCGCAGCAGGGGGCGCCCCGCTGGGCGGCGCAGGACGGCTCGCAGGGCTTCCCCGCCGACGACCGCGGCTTGCAGGACACCCCGCGCGGCCACGAGGACGTCGAGGCGGCGCCCGTCTTCGACGCCTTCGACACCGGAGCGGCCGGCCAGGCACCGGTCGGCGGCCCCCGGGCGGACTTCCGCCAGGGCGGTCCCGGCAACGGCAACGACGGCCCCTTCGGCGGCCAGGCCCCGCAGGGCGGCGGGCAGTTCCCGCCCCCGCAACAGCAGGGCACCGGGCCGAGCGGCTTCCGCTCCGACGTCTTCGGCGGCCGTTCGGGACCGCGGCAGGGCCACCGCGCCGACCAGCCGCGCCCGCAGGGCGGCCCCGGCGACCAGCAGCGTCCCCCCCAGGGCGGTCTCGGCGACACCGCGCAGTTCCCGGCGGTGCCCGCGGTCCGCGACGACTTCCCGCAGGGCGGGACCGGGCAGTTCCCGGTGCCGCACGGCAATGACGCGGGCCAGGACGCCGGCCGCGCCCCCCGCACCCCGCAGGAGACCTACGGCACCGGGCAGTTCCCGGTCCAGGCAGGCCCCGAAAGCACCGGGCAGTTCGCCCGCCCCGGCCAGGGACGCAACGACGGCACCGGACAGTTCCCCGCACAGGGCGGACCCGGCAACACCGGCCAGTTCGCCCGCCCCGGCCAGGGGCGGAACGACGGCACGGGCCAGTTCCCGGTCCAGGGCGGCCCTGACAACACCGGCCAGTTCGCCCGCCCCGGCCACGGGCGGAACGACGGCACCGGACAGTTCCCCGCACAGGGCGGACCCGGCAACACCGGGCAGTTCCCCGTGCAGCAGCAGCCCGCGCCGCAGGGCGGTCCCGGTGACACCGCGCAGTTCCCCGCGGTCCGCGCCGACGACACCTTCGGCGGCGGCACGGGGCAGTACGCACCGCCCGGCGGCCGGCCGCAGGGGTACCGCGACGGCGGAGCGCCGCAGCAGCCGTACAACACCGGCCGGCCGCAGCTGCCGGCCCAGGAGCGTACGGATCTCACCGGGCAGCACCCGATCACCCCGCAGCCCGGCATGCCGAGCGGCCCCGGTGGTCCCGGGCTGATCGGGCCGTTCCAGCAGCGCCCGGGACAGCAGCAGCGCCCGGAACCGCAGCGGCCCGAGCAGCCGCAGCCGCAGCACCAGCCGGCCGCCGAGCCGATGGCGCTGCCGCCCGCCCCGACCAGGGGCGACGAGCCGACGCCGATCTTCTCGGCCATCGAGTCCGACTGGTTCCGCACCGGCCAGGCCGAGCGGATGCAGCAGATCCACGTCGAGCAGAGCGCCCGCGGCCAGCAGGCCCCGGCGGCGCCCCGCCCGGTGGGCCGCACCGCACCGCCGCAGCGGCCGCGTACCGAACGCCCGACCCCGGCGGGCCCGCAGCGGACCGGTGGTGGCGCGCCTCAGCAGCAGTCGCCGCAGGCTGCGCCCGCTGCCGCGCCGGCCTCGGCGGCGCCCGCCTCCGCGGCGCAGCCGCTGCCGCGCGAGACGCCGAACTGGCGGACCTCGCCCAATGACGCGCTGCGCCAGCGGGCCGAGGCGGTCCGTGAGCCGTCGGCCGGCGGGGTCACCCCCTCCGGGCTGCCGCGCCGGGTGCCGCGGGCGAATCTCGTCGCCGGCGGCGCGGCCCAGCAGCAGCCCCAGCAGGGCGGCCCGCAGGTCTCCCGTTCGCCCGACGACGTCCGCGGGCGGCTGACCAATCTCCGACGGGGTATCCAGCAGGGCCGGGAGGCCGGCGGCACGACCGACGGCCGCGGTTTCGGTACGAATCATCAGGAGCGTTAGTTGAGTGCGATGAGCCAGGCGGCACAGAACCTGAACTGGTTGATCACCAACTTCGTGGACAACACCCCCGGGGTGTCCCACACCGTGGTGGTCTCCGCCGACGGCCTGCTGCTCGCGATGTCCGACGGATTCCCCCGCGACCGCGCCGACCAGCTCGCCGCCGTCGCCTCCGGCCTGACCTCCCTCACCGCCGGAGCCTCCCGCATCTTCGAAGGCGGCAGCGTCAACCAGACCGTCGTCGAGATGGAACGCGGCTTCCTCTTCATCATGTCCGTCTCCGACGGCTCATCCCTGGCCGTACTCGCCCACCCCGAGTGCGACATCGGCCTCGTCGGCTACGAAATGGCCCTGCTCGTCGACCGCGCAGGCACCGTACTCACCCCCGACCTCAGGGCCGAACTGCAGGGCAGCCTCATGCACTGAGTCCACCCCGGTCCACTCCTGTTCCATCCGCCCCCTCGTTCCCGTTTTTCCGCACCGCGACACGCACTGCCCGGACACGGAGGACCCTCATGACCCCGCCACCCGCCTCGCCGGGCCAAGGCCCGTACGGCGCGTCCCACCACGCGCCGTACGGAGTGGAAGGTGATCAGCCGCTGGTGCGGCCGTACGCCATGACCGGTGGCCGGACCAGGCCGCGCTACCAACTCGCGATAGAGGCACTGGTCAGCACGACAGCCGACCCCTCGCAGTACGCGGGACTGCTGCCCGAGCACCAGCGGATCTGCCATCTGACCCGGGAGATCAAGTCGGTCGCCGAGATCTCTGCACTGCTGGCCATCCCGCTCGGTGTGGCCCGGATTCTCGTGGCCGACCTCGCCGAGGCCGGCATGGTCGCCATCCACCAGCCGGGCAGCGGCGAGGCCGGCGGCCAGCCTGATGTGACACTGCTTGAGAGGGTGCTCAGTGGACTTCGGAAGCTCTAGGGCGCAGCCGCAGCCGGCGTACGGTACGCCGCCGGCGCGTTCGACGACCTCCGCGAAGATCGTGGTGGCGGGCGGATTCGGTGTGGGCAAGACGACCTTCGTCGGTGCCGTCTCCGAGATCAACCCGCTGCGCACCGAAGCGGTGATGACCTCGGCGTCGGCCGGCATCGACGACCTGAGCCACGTCCAGGACAAGACCACCACGACGGTGGCCATGGACTTCGGCCGGATCACGCTGGACGACGACCTGATCCTCTACCTGTTCGGTACGCCCGGGCAGGACCGGTTCTGGTTCATGTGGGACGACCTGGTGCGCGGCGCGATCGGTGCCGTGGTGCTGGTCGACACCCGCCGCCTGGCGGACTGCTTCCCGGCCGTGGACTACTTCGAGAACAGCGGCCTGCCGTTCGTGATCGCGCTCAACGGCTTCGACGGCCACCAGCCGTACCGCCCCGAGGAGGTCCGCGAGGCCCTCCAGATCGGGCCCGAGGCACCGATCATCACCACGGACGCGCGCCACCGCGGCGAGGCGAAGAGCGCGCTGATCACGCTGGTCGAGCACGCGCTGCTGGCACGGCTCAAATAACTCGTGACGCTGGCAACGTGCCACGTCGAAGGCCATGGGGCCGGTTGTGTCGTCGGACACGACCGGCCCGCCTTCATAACATTTCGACAGAGTTTCCGTCGGCTGCGAACACGGCTCGCGCTCACCCGGTGCCGCAGCGCGTACACCCTTGGGCGGTTATGCCCGGCTTTGACACGGTTCCCTGTTCCGCTTTTCACCGAACGTTCGTACGTGCGCTGACGTCGGAGGTTTGGCTAGCGCCCCCATGACGTGCTGGAATTCGCAGAACCCGAGCGTAGGAACGGCCTTCGTTGCGCCGTCGCCGAGAGGTTGTTGGTCCAGTGAGGAACACGAGGCGAACCGAGGCGGGTGCCGCACACGGCCCGCGGGGGAATTTCACGCCGCCGCAGCGCCCCGGGGGCACTCCCGCGGACCGGGCCGCGGAAGTGCCGGAACTGCCCGATCCTGGTGGCCGTTTCAGCGTGCGGAACTGGCGGGTGGCCACCCGGCTGAACGCGATCCTCCTGATACCCGTGCTCGTCGCCCTGGTCTTCGGCGGCTTCCGGGTCAACAGCTCCGTGCAGACCTGGAACCAGGCCGATGACGCGGTGCGCACCGCGGACCTGGTCAGGGCCGCGGCGACGTACAGCAACACACTGATCAACGAGCGCGACCTCACGGTGGTTCCACTGCTCGCCGGCAAGCGCACCGACCCGGCCGTCAGCACCGCGCGCGCGGCCACCGACGCCGCCGCCCAGGCCTTCGACGACGTCGCGGCCCGGATGCCGCACGAGGCGGGCCTCGAACGCCGGATGGCGAACTTCCGCACGGTGGAGCCCGAACTGGCGAGCCTCCGCAAGGCCGCGTTCACCCGCCAGCTCTCCGGTGTGCAGACCGAGGAGTGGTACGTCAAGATCCAGCACCCGCTGATGGAGCTGGCCAACGAACTGGGCTACGGCACCAGCAACATCACCGCCTACGGCCGGACGCTCTACGCCGTCTCGCTGTCGAAGGCCGCCGAGTCGCTGACCCGGTCGATCGGTACGCACATCCTGGTCGAGGACAAGCCCAGCCCGACCGAGCTGGCGCTGCTCAAGACCGCGCTCGGCTCGTACCAGTACCTGGAGGGCATCGCCCTCCAGGAGTACAACGGCGGCGGCACCGCGGCCGACGTCCAGCGGCTGAAGGACGCGCAGAACGCCGCGCTGGAGAAGGGCCGCGACCAGACCGCGGTCGCCCGGGACAAGGCGGTCACCGCGGGCCGCAGTTTCGTGGTGCCGCCGGAGCTGGCCAAGATGGTCAGCGAGATCGCCACCCCCGGCCGCACCGTGGCCCAGCTCCAGGCCGAGGGCATCACCCCCGAGACGTACTTCGCGGCGTCCACGCTGTCCTTCGACGCCTACCGCTCGGTGGAGGTGCACCTCGCCGACCAGGCGGCGGGCGACGCGGCGAGGATCGCCTCGAACGCCAAGCGGGACGCGCTCGTCAACTCCGCGATCGTGGTGGTCGCGCTGATCATCGCCTTCATCCTGGCGGGGATGATGGCCCGCACCATGAGCCGCAGCATGCGGCGGCTGCGCGGGGCGGCCTTCGAGATCGCCGAGACCCGGCTGCCGGGCATGGTCGACCAGCTGTCGCGCACCGACCCCGGCCGGGTGGACACGGCGGTCGCGCCGATCCCGATCAACACCAGGGACGAGATCGGCGAGGTCGCCAGGGCCTTCGACCAGGTGCACCGCGAGGCGGTCCGGCTGGCCGCCGAGCAGGCGCTGCTGCGGGGCAACGTCAACGCGATCTTCACCAACCTCTCGCTGCGCAACCAGGGCCTCATCCAGCGCCAGCTCGCGCTGATCACCGAGCTGGAGAACAACGAGGCGGACCCGGACCAGCTGGCGAGCCTGTTCAAGATGGACCACCTCGCCACCCGCATGCGGCGCAACGGCGAGAACCTGCTGGTGCTCGCGGGCGAGGAGCCGGCCAGGCAGTGGAACCAGGCGGTGCCGCTGGTGGACGTGCTGCGGGCGGCGGCCTCCGAGGTGGAGGCGTACGACCGCATCGAGCTGGTCGGCATCCCCGACACCGACATCCACGGCAGCGCCGTCAGCGACCTGGTGCACCTGCTGGCCGAGCTGCTGGAGAACGCCACCACCTTCTCGTCGCCGCAGACCAAGGTGCGGGTGACCGCGACCCGGCTGCCGGACGGCCGGGTGATGATCGAGATCCACGACAAGGGCATCGGGCTGACCGCGGAGGACTTCGCGGACATCAACCACAAGCTGGCCGAGCCGCCCACGGTGGACGTGGAGGTCGCCAGGCGGATGGGCCTGTTCGTGGTCGGCCGGCTGTCCGACCGGCACGGCATCCGGGTGCAGTTGCGCCCCTCGGGCGAGCAGGCCGGCACCACCTCGCTGGTGATGCTGCCGGAGCCGATCACCCACGGCGGTGGCGGCGAGGAGGACCCGGGCGAGGGCGAGACCGACTTCACGGTGTCGCGGATCGTCCCCGAGGCGCCGGAGCCGCCCGCGCAGGACCGTTCGTACGAGGCCGCGGAGCTGGGCCGGCGCACCGCGGCGGAACTGGGCTTCGACGACTCGCGTTACGACCGGCCCGCGGCCGTCGAGGCCGAGGGCGCCCCGGCGCTCGATCCGGTGGGCCGCTCGCTGCGGCGCGAGGGCCGCAGGGCGCAGCTGGAGGCGGCGGCGACCACCGACCGCGAGGACGGGCGGCAGCCGCAGCAGCCGTACGAAGCACCGCCGGCCCCGCCAGAGCTGAGGGAGCTGCCGCAGCAGGTCCAGGAAGGCCCCTACGAGCCCCGCAGCGGCTACGAACCCGCGGGTTCGTACGACCAGGGCTTCACCTCCGGATACCAGCAGCAGACGTACGACCAGGGCTTCCAGAACGGCTACCCGCAGCAGGGCTACCCGGCACAGCCGGAAGTCCCTTATGAGCAAAACGGTTTCTTCGCACAGTCGTACGCACCCCGGGGCGAGGAGCCGGAGATGGTCTACGACCCCGGCTACGACCGCGACTTCGGTTCCGGCGGCTTCAACGGGCTCCCCGAGCAGCCTTCCGAGAGCGTAGGCTCCCCTTCGCTGACGGACGCCGGCCTGCCGCGCCGCGACCGGAAGCCCCGTGAATCACCTCAGGAACAGCCTGCGCAGGAGTCGCCCGAACCTCAGAACCAGCCGCAGCCGGACGCGTCCGGGTGGCGGTCGAACAACGACGAGAACTGGCAGCGGGCCGAGGCGGTCCGCGAGCCGAAGGCAGGCGGGGTCACCCCCTCCGGCCTGCCACGGCGGGTGCCCAAGGCCAACCTGGTCCCGGGTACCGCGACGCAGACCCCGCAGGGCGGCCCACAGGTCTCCCGCGCACCCGAGGACGTCCGCGGCAGGTTGAGTAACCTGCGGCGTGGCGTCCAGCAGGGGCGCACTGCTGGAACTGACACGAACGGACAGGCCCCCGACAGCACCTTCGGCGGCCCCCAGAACCAGGAGCGCTAAGTTGAGTCCGATGAGCCAGGCGGCACAGAACCTGAACTGGTTGATCACCAACTTCGTGGACAACACCCCCGGGGTGTCCCACACCGTGGTGGTCTCCGCCGACGGCCTGCTGCTCGCGATGTCCGACGGATTCCCCCGCGACCGCGCCGACCAGCTCGCCGCCGTCGCCTCCGGCCTGACCTCCCTCACCGCCGGAGCCTCCCGCATCTTCGAAGGCGGCAGCGTCAACCAGACCGTCGTCGAGATGGAACGCGGCTTCCTCTTCATCATGTCCGTCTCCGACGGCTCATCCCTGGCCGTACTCGCCCACCCCGAGTGCGACATCGGCCTCGTCGGCTACGAAATGGCCCTGCTCGTCGACCGCGCAGGCACCGTACTCACCCCCGACCTCAGGGCCGAACTGCAGGGCAGCCTGCTCAACTAGCTCAACCAGCTCAACCAGCGAACGGGCGTGCGGGCGCGCCCTGGTCCCTTCCAGGGGCCCGGGCGGTGCTTGGCAGCCGTATCAGGAGGAGGACTCGTGAGCACGTCTCCCGGCGCAGAGCCGTATGGCAGCCCGCACCAGCCACCTGTGAACCCGTACCAGTTCCCGTCCGCTCCGGCCCCGGAGCCCGAGCCCTACCGGCCGCCGAGGCAGCCGCACATCCAGCCCTACCAGCCGCCGCAGGCACCGCCCCCGCAGGCACCGCGCGGCGGCCAGGACGACGGGACCGGTGGCCGGCGCTCGCAGACGCCGACCGGGTTCGTCCGCCCGTACGCGATGACCGGCGGCCGTACCAGGCCGCGCTACCAGCTCGCCATCGAGGCACTGGTCAGTACCACCGCCGACCCCGAGCGGCTGCGCGGGCAGCTGCCGGAACACCAGCGGATCTGCCTGCTGTGCCGGGACATCAAGTCGATCGCGGAGATCTCCGCGCTGCTGACGATCCCGCTCGGCGTGGTCAGGATCCTGGTGGCCGACCTGGCCGAGGCCGGGCTGGTCACGATTCACCAACCCGGCGGCGACGAGGCCGCGGGGGGACAGCCAGATGTGACTTTGCTTGAGAGGGTGCTCAGTGGACTTCGGAAGCTCTAGCGGCCCGGCGCGCGCCACTACTTCCGCGAAAATCGTGGTGGCGGGCGGGTTCGGCGTGGGCAAGACCACGTTCGTCGGTGCCGTGTCGGAGATCAATCCGCTGCGCACGGAAGCCGTGATGACCTCCGCGTCGGCCGGCATCGACGACCTGACGCACGCGCCCGACAAGACCACCACGACGGTGGCCATGGACTTCGGCCGGATCACCCTGGACCAGGACCTGATCCTCTACCTGTTCGGCACCCCCGGGCAGGACCGCTTCTGGTTCATGTGGGACGACCTGGTACGCGGCGCGATCGGCGCGATCGTCCTGGTCGACACCCGGCGGCTGGCGGACTGCTTCCCGGCCGTGGACTACTTCGAGAACAGCGGCCTGCCGTTCGTGATCGCGCTCAACGGCTTCGACGGCCACCAGCCCTACGGGCCCGAGGAGGTCCGCGAGGCCCTCCAGATCGGCCCTGAGGCACCGATCATCGTCACCGACGCCCGCCACCGCGGCGAGGCGAAGAGCGCGCTGATCACCCTGGTCGAGCACGCCCTGATGGCCCGGCTGCGCTAGCCGGCGCCCGGACGCCGGCCCGGCGGCACACGAAGGCCCCGCACCTGCCGCCGGTGCGGGGCCTTCGCCTTGCTCTGGTCGCCGTACGGCGGGAAGGGCTCAGCCCTGCCAGGAGTGCGGGGCGCGGAAGCCCGGGGTGCGCTCGAGGCGCCGCCAGGCGGCGGTGGAGCGGGCCGGGAGGTCGGCGGCGGCGTCGCCGCCGTGCGCCGCCGCCCTGGCGAGCAGGATCGCGGTGATCGCGGCCAGCTCCTCCGGGGCAGCGTGGCCCTTCTCGACACGCACGTGCGGATCGGTGGGAGTGCTCACAGTGGTCTCCATGGCTACTGGGGAGGATTGCCGTGCTTGCGCGATGGTAGGTCGGCGTGCTTGGTGCGGAGCATGGACAGCGAGCTGATCAGCACCTCGCGGGTCTCGGCCGGGTCGATGACGTCGTCGACCAGGCCGCGCTCCGCGGCGTAGTAGGGATGCATCAGTTCGGCCTTGTACTCCTTGACCATGCGTGCACGCATCGCCTCGGGGTCGTCCGCGTCGGCGATCTGCCGGCGGAAGATGACGTTGGCCGCGCCCTCCGCGCCCATCACCGCGATCTCGTTGGTCGGCCACGCGTAGGTGAGGTCGGCGCCGATGGACTGGCTGTCCATCACGATGTACGCGCCGCCATAGGCCTTGCGCAGGATCAGCGAGATCCTCGGGACGGTGGCGTTGCAGTAGGCGTAGAGCAGTTTCGCACCGTGCCTGATGATTCCACCGTGCTCCTGGGCGACGCCCGGTAGGAAGCCGGGTACGTCCAACAGGGTGATGATCGGGATGTTGAAGGCGTCGCACATCTGGACGAAGCGGGCGGATTTCTCCGACGCCTCGATGTCCAGGACGCCGGCGAGCGAGGCGGGCTGGTTGGCGACGATGCCGACGACCTGGCCGTCCAGCCGGGACAGGGCGCAGATGATGTTGGTGGCCCAGCGCTCGTGGATCTCCAGGAACTCGCCGTCGTCGACGATCTCCTCGATGACCTTGTGCATGTCGTACCCGCGGTTGCCGTCCGCGGGCACCAGGTCGAGCAGTACGTCGCCGCGCCGGTCGACCGGGTCCTGGGACTCGACGGCGGGCGGGTTCTCGCGGTTGTTCTGCGGCAGCAGCGAGAGCAGGTAGCGGACCTCTTCGAGGCAGGTCTGCTCGTCGTCGTAGGCGAAGTGCGAGACACCGGAGACCGACGAGTGGACGTCGGCGCCGCCCAGGCCGTTCTGGGTGATCAGCTCACCGGTGACGGCCTGCACCACATCGGGGCCGGTGATGAACATCTGGGAGG
>NZ_JAJSYW010000063.1:0-33962 GCF_036815005.1 Streptomyces sp. IBSBF 2435
GGGCCGGGGCGCGGCTCTACCGGCGGCGCGCCGCCCGCACAATACGCGGCCGTGGTTTGCGAACGCCCCCGCGGTGCCCCCCCCCCCCCGTCCTGACCCCCGCCCCTGCCGGGGTGCGCGCCGCACCGTGCGGTGAGCCGGTGGGCCCGGAACGCCTCCGGGTGCACCGCTACGTCAGCGGCGCCGGCGGACCAGCGCACGGACGCCGAGGCCGTAGGCCATGGAGCCGAGGGCGACTACCACCACGGGCCACGCCGGAGGAGAGCCGGCCGGGAGCACACCGCTCGCCAGTGCGGCCCCCGCCGATCCCGTGCCCAGCAGGGCCGTTGCGGCGGGGCCGCCGGGCATTCAGTACGGCGGTCTCCGCTCGCCTGTTTCGCGGAAGGCCGCGGCCCGTCGGCCGATCACCGCGTCAGCGCACCCAGTCCTTCAGCGGCTCCGTGTCCAGGGTGATACCCACGGGAGCGGGCAGGGAGATCGTCTTCCCGAAGGGGCGCCGGATGATCATGCTGTAGGCACCGTCGTCGGGCCGTCCCGCACGCCCGGCCGCTCAGCTGCCCAGTTCGCCGGTCAGCGGCACCGACCTCGACAGATGCAGGGTGCCGGCGATGATCAGCGCCACCCCGGCCAGTTCCGGTACGATCCACCACTGGGTGCGGATGTGCTCGGCGTAGACGAGGATCCCCAGCAGCAGGCTGACCGTCGCGTCACCGAGGGTCAGCGCGGGCTGCGAGGCCGCGATGGAGCCGGCCTGCAGGGCGTTCTCCAGCAGGAAGACCGCCGCCACCCCGCACAGCGCGAAGCCGTACGTCTGCCAGGCGGTAAGGAAGGCGCCGAAGCCGCTGGCCGAGAAGGCGTTGGCGGACGACTTCATCAGGGCGGCGGTCAGCGCGTTGGCCACCGCGGCGGCGGAGCCGAGCAGCACCGCCCGGGCCGCGCCCGCCGGACGGTGCCGGGCCGCGCCGACCGCGAGGACGACCGCCGCCGCGCACACCGCCACCGCCGGGATCCAGCGGGCCATCGGCGCCTGGTCGGTACCCCCGTCCGGTGCGGCGCTGGCGAGGGCGAGCACCAGGCCGGCGACCATGCAGCCGACCGAGATCCAGCCGGACTTGGGCAGGGTGCGGTGCAGCACCGGGAGAGCGATCAGCAGCGCGAAGGGCAGTTCCAGGATGAAGACCGGCTGCGCCAGCGCCAGCGGCCCCATCACCAGGGCGAGCGCCTGGAAGAGCGCCGCACCGACCACCCCGCAGATGCCCAGCAGCCACACCGGCTGCCTGACCAGGTCCATCATCAGCTGCGGCTTCAGCGCGTCCTTGGCGGGCACGGCCAGCGTGGCCTTGCGCTGGAGCACCGTCCCGGTCGCGTTGCTTGCCGCTCCGATGAGCGCGAAGAGCACGCAGAGCACCAGCAGGGTGGGCCTCCGGTGGCGTCGTGGCCCGGCGCGGCACGCACGGCCGGGCGCGAAGGAATCCGCGGCCCGGCGCGGACATCTGTCCGCCCCAGCATCCGCCGCACAAACCCCCGAACCGGCCACCGGCCGGGCCGACCGGTGCGCCCTTCACCCGATCGGGCCACCGGCCAGGTCCCGGCCGGTCCCGGCGGGCGCTCGGCACCGGTCCGCCCCGGTTCAGCCCGCGAGGGCGTCGACGCCGGTGAGCTCGGCCGACAGCGCCCACAGCCGGGCCGCCTGCTCCGGGTCGACGGCGTAGTCGCGCACGCCGCCGCGGGAGCCGTCGGGCGACGCGGGACCCGCGACCTCGCAGTCCTCCAGGTACACCCCGCCCAGGCCGTCGAGCGCGGGCGAGGTCGCCGCCCAGACCTGGGTGGCCGCACCCTCCTGGGTGGACTTGAAGCCGGACGGGTTCAGCGGCTTTCCGTCCTCGTCGATCCAGCCGCGCTCGACCATCTCGGCCTTGGGCAGGTGGCGCTGGAGCGGGGTGAGGATGCCGCCGGGGTGCAGCGAGAAGGCCCGTACGTTCCGGTCGCGGGCGAGCGTGTCGAGGTGCCGGGCGAAGAGCACGTTGGCGGTCTTGGCCTGGCCGTAGGCCTCCCACTTGTCGTAGCCGTGCTCGAACTGGACGTCGTCCCAGCGGATCGGCGAATTGTGGTGGCCGCCCGAGGACACCGCCACCACCCGGGCGCCGCCCCGCTCGATCGCCGGCCAGAGCCGGTTGGCCAGGGCGTAGTGGCCGAGGTGGTTGGTTGCGAACTGCGCCTCCCAGCCGGGGCCGACCCGGGTCTCCGGGCAGGCCATGATGCCGGCGCTGTTGATGACGATGTCGATGCCGCGGCCGGTGGCGAGGAAGCGGTCGGCGAAGTCGCGGACGCTGTCGAGGTCCGCCAGGTCCAGCCGGTCGACCTCGACGCCCTCGATGCCGGCCACCGCCTCCGCGGCGGTCTCCGGGCGGCGGGCGGGCACCACGACATGGGCGCCGGCCTTGGCCAGCGCCCGGGTGGCCTCCAGGCCGATGCCGGAGTAGCCGCCGGTGACGAGCGCGAGCTTTCCTGTCAGGTCGATGCCGCGCAGGACGTCGTCCGCGGTGCTGTGGGCGCCGAAGCCCGAACCGATCGGTTCTTGTGGCGTAGTCATGTGACCGAGGCTAGGAGCTGAAGCGCGCTCCAAGGCAAGCCGCGCGCCAGGACGCACCCGGGCGGGCCGGCAGCCCGGCCGCAGCACGGCGGTGACGCTCAGCACAGGGACCGTGCCGTACGACGGCCGCGCGCTGCGGGCGCCGGGTCCGGCCACTAGGCTGAACGGGGACCTGCGTGAGCGAAACGCGCAGGCAGCGGACGGGGACGGGGATGCCCATGACAGCACCGGACAGCACACGCCGAGCCGTGCTCCTGACCGTGGACGACGACCCGGGGGTCTCCCGCGCCGTCGCACGCGACCTGCGGCGGCGGTACGGCGAGCGCTACCGCGTGGTGCGGGCCGAGTCCGGCGACTCGGCGCTGGACGCGCTGCGGCAGATGAAGCTGCGCGGCGACCCGGTCGCGGTGATCCTCGCGGACTACCGCATGCCGCACATGAACGGCATCGAATTCCTCGAGCAGGCCATGGACGTCCACCCGGGCGCCCGGCGGATCCTGCTCACCGCCTACGCCGACACCGGCGCCGCGATCGACGCGATCAACGTCGTGGACCTGGACCACTACCTGCTCAAGCCGTGGGACCCGCCGGAGGAGAAGCTCTACCCGGTGGTCGACGACCTGCTGGAGAGCTGGCTGGCCTCCGACCACCGCCCGGTGCCGGAGATCAAGGTCGTCGGCCACCGCTGGTCGGCCCGGTCGTCCGGGGTCAGGGAGTTCCTGGCCCGCAACCAGGTGCCGTACCGCTGGTATCTGTCCGACCAGTCCGAGGGCAGGCGGCTGCTGGACGCCGCGGGGCACGACGGGATGCGGCTGCCGCTGGTGATCGCGCCCGGCGGTGAGATCCTGATCGAGCCGTCGGACCAGGACCTGGCCGCGCAGGTGGGCCTGGCGACCACCCCGGCGGAGGAGTTCTACGACCTCGTGGTGATCGGCGCCGGCCCCGCGGGTCTCGGCGCGGCGGTCTACGGCGCCTCCGAGGGCCTGAACACGGTCCTGGTGGAGCGCACCGCGACCGGCGGGCAGGCCGGGCAGAGTGCCAGGATCGAGAACTACCTCGGCTTCCCCGACGGCGTCTCGGGCGCCCAGCTCACCGACCGCGCCCGCCGCCAGGCGACCCGCTTCGGCGCCGAGCTGCTCTCCGCGTGCGAGGTCACCGGCCTTGAGGTCAACGGCCCGGCCCGCACCGTGCGCTTCGCGGACGGCACCTCGGTCTCGGCGCACAGCGTCATCCTCACCACCGGGGTGGCCTACCGGCTGCTCGACGTGCCGGGGCTGGCCGAGCTGACCGGCCGCGGGATCTACTACGGCTCGGCGCTGACCGAGGCCGCCGGCTGCGAGGACCAGGACGTCTACATCGTCGGCGGCGCGAATTCCGCCGGGCAGGCCGCGGTCTACCTGTCCCGCGGCGCCAAGTCGGTGACGCTGCTGGTGCGCGGGGCGTCCCTTGAGGCGTCCATGTCGCACTACCTGGTCCAGCAGATCGCCGCGATCCCCACCATCGAGGTCCGCACCGGCACGGTGGTCGCCGCCACGCACGGCGAGGACCACCTGGAGAGCCTGACCCTGCGGGACACCGCGAGCGGCGGCACGGAAATGGTCGACGCCCAGCGGTTGTTCGTCTTCATCGGGGCGGCGCCCAGGACGGACTGGCTGGACGGGGTCGTCCGCAGGGACGGGCACGGCTTCCTGCTGACCGGGCCGGACCTGGCCGCCGAGGGCGAGCGCCCGCCCGGCTGGGAGCCGGACCGGCCGCCGTACCACCTGGAGACCAGCGTGCCCGGGGTCTTCGCGGCCGGTGACGTCCGCGCGGAGTCCGCCAAGCGGGTCGCGTCCGCGGTCGGCGAGGGCGCGATGGCCGTCATGCTCGTGCACCGCTATCTGGAGGGGCTGTGACCGCCTCATGTCTGGAGGGACCGTGACCGGCTCGACGCTGCCGTGCGACCCGGAGGATCTGAGGTCGCTGTTCCTGTTCGAGCACCTGACACCCGAGCAGCTCGGCCGGCTGTGCAGCTCGGGCCGGATCGAAACCGCGGAGCCCGGCCCGGTCTACGCCGAGGGCGACCCCGCGACCTGCTTCTACGTCCTGCTCGAAGGCACCGTGGTGACCTCGCGGCGGGTCGGCGCCGACGACATCGAGGTCAACCGCACCTCGCAGCGGGGCGTGTACGCCGGCGCCTTCCAGGCCTATCTGGGCGACCGCGTGCCGCAGCTGTACACCAACTCGCTGCGGGTCACCGAGCCGTCCCGCTTCTACGTGCTGGCCGCGGACGAGTTCGCGCAGATCATGCGGGACTGGTTCCCGATGGCCGTGCACCTGCTGGAAGGGCTGTTCTTCGGCAACCGGACCTTCCAGCAGGTGGTGAGCCAGCGTGAGCGGCTGCTCGCGCTCGGCTCGCTGTCGGCCGGTCTGACGCACGAGCTGAACAACCCGGCCGCCGCCGCGCTGCGGGCGACCTCGGCGCTGCGCGACCGGGTGGCCGGTATGCGCCACAAGCTCAAGGTCCTGGCCGGCGGCCCCTACCGGCAGTCCGACCTGGACACCCTGATCGGGGTGCAGGAGCGGGCCGTCGAGCGGATCGCCAAGGCGCAGGAGCTGAGCCCGATGGAGACCTCCGACCAGGAGGACGCGGTCGCCGACTGGCTGGACGGCCACGGCATCGCGGGCGGCTGGGATCTCGCGCCGGTCTTCGTGCAGGCGGGACTTGACGAGGAGTGGCTGGACCAGGTCGCGGCGGCGGTGGACGGCGAACTGCTGGAGAGCGCGGTGCGGTGGCTGAACTACACCGTCGAGACCGAGCTGCTGATGAACGAGATCGAGGACTCCACCTCCCGGGTGTCCGGTCTGGTCAACGCCGCCCGGCAGTATTCGCAGCTGGACCGCGCCCCCTACCAGGTGGTTGACATCCACGAGCTGCTGGACAGCACCCTGCAGATGCTGGCCGGGAAGATCGGCTCCGAGGTGACGGTGGTCAGGGAGTTCGACCACACGCTGCCGCGCGTCCCCGCCTACCCGGGCGAGCTGAACCAGGTGTGGACGAATCTGATCGACAACGCGGTGTCGGCGATGGACGGGTCGGGCACACTCACCGTGCGCACCTCGCGGGACCACGGCAGGCTTGTGGTGGACTTCCAGGACACCGGTCCCGGGGTCCCGGCCGAGATCCGGCAGCGGATCTTCGAGCCGTTCTTCACCACCAAGCCGGTGGGCCAGGGCACCGGGCTCGGGCTCGACATCTCCTGGCGGATCGTGGTCAACAAGCACCACGGCGACCTGGACGTCGAGTCGGAGCCGGGCAACACCCGTTTCCGGGTCAGGCTGCCGCTCACCGCCGCCACCCCCGACGCCGAGGAGGCCACCGAATGAGTACCCCACAGAGCCCCGGGATCGACCCGACCGTCCCGCCGAGCGGCGAGGGCTGCGCGGACTGCGACAAGGCCGGCGGCTGGTGGTTCCACCTGCGCCGGTGCGCCGCCTGCGGGCACATCGGCTGCTGCGACAGCTCCCCCGCGCAGCACGCCGGCGCCCACGCCGCCGCCACCGGGCACCCGGTGATCAGGACGTACGAGCCCGGTGAGAGCTGGTTCTGGAACTACAGCACCGAGAGTTACGTCGAGGACGGCCCTGAGCTGGCACCCCCGCTCAGCCACCCCACCACCCAGCCCGTCCCGGGCCCCGCCGACAGGGTGCCCCGGGACTGGCAGGCCCGTCTGCACTGAGCACTTCTGTGGAGCGCCCCCGTATGACCACCGCACAAGACCTGCTGTTCGTGGCCATGGACCTGCCGTCGACCCGATCGCTGGAGCGTGGCGACCTGTCGCTGGCGCTGGCCGGGGCCGAGCTGATCGATCTGCTCGGCCTCGGCGCGGTCACCCTCGACGGTGAGTCCGTGCTGCCCACCGGCAGGTCGGTCGCCGCTGATCCGCTGCTGGAGCTGGCCGCCGCTGCGGTCGCCCCGGTGGCGGACGGTGAGACCGTCGAGGACTGGCTGTGGCGCAGGGGGCGCGGGCTGCCCGACACGTATATCGCCGCGCTCGAAGCGGACGGGTTGCTCGGGCGCGAGCAGCGGCGGCGCTATCTGGTGCTGCGCACCAGCCGGATGGTGCTGCGGGACTCTGACGGGCGGCGGCGGGCCGCGCACCGGTGGGCCGCCGACGAGCCGACGCTGCTCGCGCTGGCGGCGGCGATCGGCATCTCGGGTCCGCCGCCCGTGCCGGAGCCCGCCCCCGGCCCGGTCGCCACGGTCGTCACGGCGGTGCGGCACGCGGTCGACGAGCTTGCCGCGGAGCGCAGCAGGCGCGCACGTCGCTTGGACGAGGCGAATCAGACGTACGTCCGCCGCGGCTTCTGACCCCCGGGCGCCCCCGGTACGTGGGCTCCCCGCGCCCCTGATGGCTTGCCCTCTGCGGCAGGGGGTGCGCCGCAGGGGCGCGGGGAACTGCGCGGCCAGCCCCCGCCGGGCAGCGGGCGACAGGCCACCGCAAGTGGCACCCACCCCCAAGCGCCAGGCGCCTACGTATCGCGGTGGTGGAAGGTGGCGGCGCCGAGGAGGAGGGCGGCGGTGGCCCAGGCGGTGAGGACGGCGAGGCCCGCGTAGGGGCCGAGGGCTTCGGAGCCCGGGAGCGTGGACTGGACCGCGAGCCCCGCGGTCATGGGACCCGCCTGCTCCAGGCGCCGGTACACGTGCGGGTCCGACACGACGGACGCGAGTATCGGGAAGAGGTAGAGCAGCCCGAGCACCACCCCCGCCGCGGCGGCGGAATCCCGTACCGCGGTGGCGACCCCGAGGCTGAGCAGCCCGACCAGCACCAGATAGACCACCGAGCCGGCGGCGGCCCTGAGTACCGGCCCGTGCGCGGGCGAGAAGCCGGTGAAGCCGTTGCCCGGCAGGATGAGCCGCCCGGCCAGCACCGAGCCGCCCACCGCGACCGTGCCCGCGACCAGCACGAGGCCGGCCAGCACCGCGGCCTTCGCCGCGAGGACCGTGGCCCTGCACGGCATCGCAGTGACCGTCGTACGGATCATGCCGGTGCCGTACTCCCCGCTGATCAGCAGCACCGCCAGGACGGCCACACCGGCCTGCCCGAACTCGACCCCGGTGAGGCTGAGTTTCGCCGGGTCCTGCGTGCATCCCGCCGCCGGGCAGTGGACAGCCGCGGCCGCGGCCGTGCTCACCGCCGCGGTGAGCACGGCGACCGCGGCCAGCAGCCACAGCGGGCCGGGAAGCGTACGGACCTTCGTCCACTCGGCGTGCACCGCCCGCCGCAGCCCGGTCACGCGTCCCTCCCGCGCAGCAGCACCGCGGCCACCGCGACCGCGGCGGCGGCGTAACCGCAGAGCACCCCGAGCCCGGCCCACGGCGAGAGCGGGAAGTAGCCCTCCGCGGGCGTGTAGTCGGCGGCGACCTGCGCGTACCGGTGCACGCTCTGCTGTACGGCGAAGGCCGCGGCCGGGGTGAGCCGGGTGAGCCAGCGGGACGGTCCGGCCGGGAGCACGGCGGCCACCGCGAGGATGTACGGCAGCACGATGGCGACCACGACCGCGGTGACCGCGCCCGCACTGCGCCGCAGCACCGTGCCGAGGGCGAGCGCGAGGACCGCGGTGACCGCGAAGAGCGCCGCGGTCCCGACGACCACCCGTACGTCCGTCGCGAACGGCGTCCGGTGCAACGGGAAGCCCTTGCCCTTCTCGACCGCCCCGACCAGCGGTACGGCGAGCGCGGCGGCGGCCAGCCCGGTCACGAAGGAGACCGATCCGATCACCACCGCCTTGGCCGCCAGCACCCGGCCGCGCCGGGGGTTCGCGGTGAGCGTGGTGCGGATCAGGCCGCGGCGGTATTCCGCGGTGACGGACATCGTGGCCACCACGGTCACCACGACCAGCCCGGCGAACGCCCCGATGAGGCTGCTCTCGACGGTCTTGCCGGGCGATCCGCGGCCCGGCACCACCGGGGCGACGTCGCCGCTGCCGGTGAGGGTGAAGGTGCCGCCCGCCTGCCGGTGGCCGAGGCCGGAGGTGCCGGGGCCGCCCGCGCCGCCGCCGACGAGGTCGCCGCTCCAGCCGCCGCCGGTGCTGCCGTGCAGGGTGACCGCGTCGAAGGCGGCGGTGGCCCGGCTGGGGCCCGCGCCGGTGCTCGACCCGCCGAGCGATGTGCTGGTGACGGTGTATTCGGGCGAGGTGGCGAAGAGCCCGGCCTGTACGGTCGCGGGCAGCCCCGCCAGGTGGGCGGTGCCGATGGCCTTCCAGTGCGTGCCGTCGGGCGAGTCGTAGCCGGTGAGGGTGTCGCCCGCGCGGGTCAGCCGCAGCCAGCGCGGCGAGGACGCGGAGGCGGGGCCGGGCGTACCTGCCAGGTCGTGGGTGTAGTCGTACTGCATCCGCACCCCGTGGCCGCCGGTGAGCGCGACCGCCGCGTACGCGGAGCCCTGCCCGGTGCCGTTCTTGACGATGACCCCGGCCTTCGCCCAGGGCTGTACGCCGGGCACCGTGCCGGCGGTGGGATCGCCCGGTGCGGTCCGGCCGTCCGGCGGGTGGACCCCGGTCAGCGAGGTGATCCGCGCGGTGATGCTGCCGTTCCCGGTGAGCGGCCGGTGCACCAGCGTCATGGTGTCGCTGACCTCCTCGCCGCCGGGTCCGGTCAGCGGGGTGTGGTGGCAACTGCCGCCGCCGGGGCCGGTGCAGGCGATGCTGCTGCCCGCCGCGCCCAGCAGCCCCACGGCCACGGTGACCAGGCCGGCCACCAGCATGCCGGCCACCCAGCCGCGTACGGTCCTGAATTTGGTCCACTCGGCGTGCAGCAGCCGCAGGAAGCCGTCGCGCCCCGCGGGCAGCGGCGAGCGGTACGGGGTGACGGTCGTGGTCGTGGTCACCGGGTGCCTCCGGACCTGAACTCGACCGCGTCACGGGTGAGTTCCATGTACGCCTCCTCCAGTGTCGCCCGGTGCGCGCCGATCTCGGAGAACGGCACGCCGGCCTGTCCGAGCAGGGCAGCGACCCGCTGCGAGGCGATCCCCGACACGGTGAGGGTGTCGGCGTCGGTGGCGGCGACGACGGCGCCGGCCCGGGCGAGCACCGTCATCGCCTGGGCGCGGGCGGTGGTGCGCAGCGTGACCCGGTCGCCGGACGCCGCCGCTATCAGGTCGGCGACGCCGGTGTCGGCGATGACCTTGCCGCGGCCGACGACCAGCAAATGCTGTGCGGTGTCCTGGAGTTCGCTCATCAGGTGGCTGGACACCAGCACGGCACGGCCCTCGGCGGCCAGTGAGCGCAGCAGGCCGCGCATCCACACGATGCCCTCGGGGTCCATGCCGTTGAAGGGCTCGTCCATGATCAGCACCGGCGGGTCGCCGAGCAGCGCGGCGGCGATGCCCAGCCGCTGGCGCATGCCGAGCGAGAAGCCGCCCGCCTTGCGCCGGGCCGCGGATTCCAGGCCCGCGTGGGCGACAACCTCGTCGACCCGGCGGGCCGACAGCCCCTGCGAATGGGCCAGCCACAGCAGGTGGCCGCGGGCGCTGCGGCTCGGCTGCAGCGCCCCGGCGTCCAGCAGCGCGCCGACGTGGCTCAGCGGATTGCGCAGCGCCTGGTAGCGCCGGCCACCGATCAGCGCGGTGCCCGCGTCGGCCGCGTCGAGGCCGAGTATCACCCGCATCGTGGTGGACTTGCCCGCGCCGTTCGGCCCGACGAACCCGGTGATCCGCCCGGGTGCGACGGTGAACGTCATCCCGTCCAGCGCCGCGGTGGATCCGAACCGCTTGCGCAGGCCGGAGACTTCGATGGTTGCTTCCATGCGGTGAAGGCTAGGGAGCCGGGCCCGCCGGATCGTCCCGCCGGGGAGCGGTCCTCGCGGTCACCGCCGCGGGGGACGGCGGGTCCCGGTGTCCCTCCTGAGATGTACGGCGATGTCCCTGGCCAGGAGGACGCGGCGGGCCGCCGGGTGCGGCCACAATACTCTGGTGAGGCTGATGATTACCGGGCGGGTGCGGGACTTCGCGGCGTCCCCGCACGCCGCTGCGGTGGCCGCCGCGCTGCTCGCCGCGGCCGCGGTCACCGAGGCGGCCGTACGGGCCGCCGTGACCGGCGGGTACGGCCGGTCGCTGACGGCCGGCCCGCTCGCCGTCGTCGTGCTGGCCCTGGCCACGACCGTCCCGCCGGCCTTCCTGTCCGCCCGCGCGTCCGCACTGGCCGTCTCGGCGGCGGCCGCCCTGTCCCTCACCGCCTTCCGGACCCTGACGGCGGCAGGCACGGTGGCGCTGCTGCTGACCCTGCACCACATGACGTCCGCGGCCCCGGCCGCCACGGCAGGTCGCGCCCTGCGGGGTCGCGGGGAGCCGGCGCGTGCCGCCACGGCCGGCCGTGCCCCGAGAGGGCGCGGGGAACTGCGCGACCGGCCACGATGGCGCGGGCGAACCGCCACCGCGAGTGGCGGCCCCTCAGGGGCGCGAGGAGCGCGCCCGGCACGCCCGGGCGGCAACCGTGGATTCCCCCGCGGCACCCCGCACGGTGTCTTCGCCGCCATGGCGATGGCCGTACCGTTCACGGCCATCGCCATGGCCGACCCGCAACTCGCGGGCGAAGCCCGCGTGCTGTCCGTGCTCGTCGCCTCCGCGGCCCCGGCCGCCGCGTGGGCCGGGGCCGCCCGGGCGGCCAGGGCCGAGGCCCGGGTGCACAGCGCGGCCCGCCAGGTCACCGCGCAGAGCCTGCTCGAACACACCGCCCGCGGCGAACGGGCCCGTATCGCACGGGAGTTGCACGACGTGGTCGCGCACCACATCTCGATGATCGCCGTCCAGGCGGAGACCGCCCGGCTGACCACCCCCGGCATGCCCGCCGCAGGCGCCGCGCGGCTCTCGGAGATCGGCGACACCGCACGCGCGGGCCTGACCGAGATGCGGCGGCTGCTCGGCGTACTGCGGCAGGACGCCGGGGTGGACATCGCCGAGCGGCGCCCCCAGCCGGGGCTGCAGCAGCTCAACGAACTGCTCGACGAGGCCAGGTGCGCGTCCGGCGCCGGTGTGCGGCTGATCGTGTCGGGACCGGCCGCCGCGCTCGACCCGGGCGTCGAACTGGCCGCCTTCCGTATCGTCCAGGAAGCCCTGACCAACGTGCGGCGGCACGCCCGCGGGGCCGCCGTCGACGTCGAACTCCACTACGCCGCCGACGCCTTGCGGCTGCGGGTCAGGGACAACGGGCCCGGGCCCGGCGCCGCGGCGGGGGACGGCGGGCACGGCCTGCCCGGCATGCGCGAGCGCGCGGCGGCGGCGGGCGGCACGCTGCGGACCGGCAGGGCGGCCGGTGGGGGTTTCCTCATCGAGGCGTCGCTGCCCGTCGGTGCGGAGGTGGTGGCCGGATGACCACCGCTCCCCCGCCGCCCGTGCGGATTGTCGTGGCCGACGACCACCATGTGGTGCGGACCGGGTTCGCCGCGCTGCTCGACACCCAGCAGGACTTCACCGTCGTCGGCACCGCCTGCGACGGGGCCGAGGCGGTCGCCGCGTGCGGCGAACTGTCCCCCGACGTCGTGCTGATGGACGTGCGCATGCCCGTCATGGACGGCATCGAGGCGACCCGGCGGCTCGCCGGGGCGGGGCAGGGCACGCCCCGGATCCTCATCCTCACCACCTTCGACCTGGACGCCTACGTCTATGACGCGCTGTGCGCCGGAGCCAGCGGTTTCCTGCTCAAGGACGTCACCGCGGAACGCCTCTTCGAGGCGGTCAGGGTCGTCGCCGCGGGTGAGGCCCTGCTCGCGCCGGGCGTCACCCGGCGGCTGATCGCCGAGTTCGCCCGGCTGCGCCCGGCGCCCGAGGCCCGCCCCGCGCCCGAGCTGGCGGCGCTCACCCCGCGCGAGACGCAAGTGCTCCGGCTGGTCGCGGAAGGTCTCTCCAACGGGGAGTTGGCCGTCCGGCTCACCGTCACGGAGGAGACGGTGAAGACGCATGTCAGCCGTATTCTGGCGAAGCTCGGGCTCCGTGACCGGACGCAGGCCGTGGTGACGGCGTACGAGACGGGTCTCGTGACCCCCCGCACGACCTGGCTGCCGCCGGCCTGAGCCGCCCGTCCCAGCGCCTGCGTCGCGGCTCCCCCTCCCGGTGACGACCCCTCGCCCGCGCCCCGGCACAACCTGGTCGCGCAGTTCCCCGCACCCCTGGAAAACGCTTGCCCTCTGCGACAGAGGAGCCGGAACTCACCCTCAGCGGCGGAGGGGACGTGCCCCGTAGGGGCGCGGGGAACTGCGCGCGCAACCATGGCGGTGGGAAAGTGCACCGCCACCGCAAGTGGCTCCCGCCCCAGAGGCGCGGGAAACCGCGCGACAAGCCACGACGGGACCGCGGGCGACAGGCCACCGCAAGGGGCACCCTCTCGACCGGGACCCCCCCTGGAAGGGATTGGCGTCTGAAATCCGCCAGCGCAGCGCCCCGCGGCGCGGCAGGGTCGAGGGGAGAGACGTTCGTGCGAAGGGGATCACCGTGACCGTACACACCACGATCGACAGCCCGATCGGCCCGCTCCTGCTGGTCGGGGAGGAGTCCGCGGCTCCCGGCGGGCGCACCGCGCTGTCCTGGCTGACGACGGCCGGGCAGAGGAACGCACCCGCGGTCCGGCCGGACTGGTCCCACAGCCCGGCCGCGTTCGCGGAGATCACCCGGCAGCTCGACGCGTATTTCCAAGGCGAGCTGACCGCCTTCGATATCCCGTTCGCCGACAGCGGCACCGGCTCGGACTTCCGGCAGCGCATCTGGGACGCGCTGGAGAGCGTCTCCTACGGGACCACCACGACGTACGGCGAGATCGCCCGCCGGCTGGGCGTGTCGCGGGCGGAGGTCCGGGCGCTGGGCGCGGCGATCGGCGCGAACCCCGTGCTGATCGTGCGGCCGTGCCACCGGGTCATCGGCGCCGACGGCTCGCTCAAGGGATACGCCGGCGGCCTGGAGCGAAAGCGCGGGCTGCTGACCCTGGAAGGCGTGCTCCAGCCCATGCTCGGCTGACCCCCGCCATCACTCGGACGGGTGAAGGTCGCGGAAGGACCAATCCGGGTGGCGCGGGGGGACGAAGTACGGCCGGAGCGTCCGCGACCGCGCGGGCGCGAAGGAGAGATGGGGCGTGATGGCGACGGATCGCATCGACACCCGGTTGCTGGAACAGCTCACGGAGCAGTCGCAGGATCTGAACAGCGACGCCGTGCGGATCACCAATGAGGCGCTCGGTGAATTCGCCGAGGCCACCGAGGAGCAGGCCGCGGTGCGGCGGCGGTGGTGGTCGCGCGGCGGCACGCTGGCCGGTGCGGCCGGTGCGGCGGCGGTGTTCAGCTCGCTGCGCGCGACCGCCGCGACGTCCAGCGACGACGTCATGGCGCTGCAGACCGCCGCGTCGATCGAGAACCTGGCGATCAGCGTCTACCAGACAGCTGCGGGCCTGCCGTTCATCAAGAACGGCAACAAGACGATCGTGGCGTTCATCGCCAAGACCACCACCCAGCACCAGGCGCACGCCTCGGCCTTCAACGCCGCCGCCACCCAGGCCGGCGGCAAGGCCCAGCACGCGCCCGACCCGAAGTACGCGGCAGTCGTCAAGCAGACGCTGCCCTCGATCAAGACCCCCGCCGACGTGGTGAAGCTCGCCATCACCCTCGAAGACGTCGCCGCCGAGACCTACACCAAGAACGTCAGCCAGGTCAGCAGCGCCCAGCTGCGCAAGCTGTTCGCCTCCGTCGCCCCCGTCGAGGCCCAGCACCGCGCCACGCTGCTCGCCGTACAGGCCCTGCTCGCCAACAACCTCGGCGACCTCGTGGCCATCCCCACCGACGCCGCCAAGCTTCCCGCTGCCGCCGGCAGCGTCGGCATCCCCGACGCCTTCTACCCGACCAAGAACGCCTCGCCGATCTCCGAGGGGGCCGTCAAGTGACGACCGCACACGACAACTGGGAACTGCCCGTCAGCGAGGCGGAGTTGGTCCGGCTGACGCAGGACCTGGAGGACGCCCACCGCTCCACGCTGCCCGCGATGCGGACCGGAGCGGCCGACCTCACCGAGGACATCCGCGCCCATGGCGGCAAGGCCGAGGACGCGCCGCGCGACCCCGGACGGCGCCGCTTCCTCGTCGGCGCGGGCGGCCTGGCCGCGGCCTTCGCACTGGCCGCCTGCTCCAGCAACGACAAGGACAAGTCCGCGTCGTCCACGAAGGACATGGGCAATTCGCCGAAGACGCCGGCGTCGAGCCTCTACACCGGCGACCTGAAGGTCGTCGCGCTCGCGGTGGCGCTGGAGAACCAGGCGGTCGGCGCCTACCAGGCCGCCCTCGCGGCGGCCAAGGCCGGCAAGCTCGGCACGGTCCCGCCGGCCGTCGCCACCTTCGTCACCACCGCGATGGCCCAGCACGCCGACCATGCCAAGGCGTGGAATTCAGTGCTGACCGGTGCGGGAAAGCCCGCTATCACCAACGTCCCGCTCACCAACCAGCCCGCCACCCTCGCGGCCCTGGGCAAGGCCAAGACCGTGGGTGACGTCGCCGCACTCGCACTCCAGCTGGAGGACCAGGCAGCGCAGACCTACCTCTTCGCCACCTACAACGTGAGCGCGCCGGCCGGTATCGCCACCGCGGCGAGCATCGCACCCGTCGAGGCCATGCACGCGGCGATCCTCCACTTCGTCCTCGGCCAGTACCCGGCGCCGGACGACTTCCTGCCGGTCGACAAGGCGGCGAGCCCGGCCCTGCTGACCGTCTGACGCCAACCGCGCGGTTCCCCGCGCTGTCGTGTCCCGTCAGGGGCGCGGCGGGGATCCGCGCGGCCGGTACGCCGGGATCGCCGGTCCCTCGGGCAGCAGTTCGGTGGTCACGAAGGCGGTGACCGTCGCGAGGGCGACAACCGGGAGGGATCCGGGGTGGCCGAGGACGAGGGCGACCAGAACCACGGTGCTGACCGGGAGGCGCATGGCCGCGCCGGTGGACGCGGCCATGCCGGCCGCCATGGCGGGGACGACCCCGAAGCCGGGGAGCGGGGCGAGCAGGACGCCGGCCGCCGCGCCGAGGAAGAGCGAGGGGAAGACCAGACCTCCGCGCAGGCTGCCGAGGCTGACGGCGTAGCCGGCGGACTTGAACGCCAGGACGGCGACGAGCGCGCCGACCGACCAGGAGTGCGGGTGCGCGGCCAGGTCCGGCAGAGTGGCCTGGCCCGACAGGGCGACGTCGGTCGGTGAGCGGCCGGTGATGGCCGCGTAGGCCGCGGCGCAGCCGCCCGCGGTCAGCGCGCAGAGCACGATGTAGCGCAGCGGGTGGGCGGCGACGAGGACGGCGGTGCGGCGGCCGGCCACCAGGACGTAGTGGATCACCACGCCGATCAGCACCGCCATCAGCACGGACCAGACCACGTCGCCGGTGTCGAGCAGCGGCGGGGCGGGCAGTCCGATGTTCAGGCTGCCGGTCTTGAGCCCGGTCCAGTGGCCGAAGCCGGTGAAGACGATGGCGCCGATGCCGCTGGACAGCAGCGCGGGCAGCATGACCGCGAAGAGCTGCGGGCCGCCGACCCCGGCGACCTCGATCAGCATGACGGCGGCGACCAGCGGATTGCCGAAGATCGCCGAGATGGCCGCGGCGGCGCCCGCCGCGCCGAGCAGGGCGTTGCTCGCCCCGGTCGCCGGGGCGCGGGCCAGGTCGCGGAAGAGCAGGGCGAGGCCGCCGCCGAGGGCGATCAGCGGGGCTTCCGGGCCGAGGATGACGCCGAAGGGCAGGCAGAGCAGCGCGGCGAGGACGACGCCGGGCAGTGCCGCCCTGGTGGCGCCGCCCGCGTGCAGCCCGGCCGCCGGGATGTGCCCGCCGCGGCCGGGGAAGCGCAGCACGACCAGGCTCGTCCCGAGGCCGGCGACCAGGGCGGCGGGCAGCGGCCACCACCAGGGCGCGTGCTGCCGGCCGAGGTGGTGCGGCCAGTCGGTCCAGATGAGGCGTTCCAGCTCGTGCAGCCCGGCCAGGAACCAGAACGCGGCCAGCGAGACGGGGATGCCGATCAGCCCGCAGAAGACCAGCGCCCGCCGGTACTCGGGCCGCCGCAGCATCTCCCGCAGGGCGTCGGCCTCCTGGGGCTGGTTGCCCGGCGGGGCGTCGGCGGGGGCCGGCGGCTGCTCGGTGATGGGACCTCTCCTGGCTCGGCCCGGCGCCGCGGTACGCCCGGACGGGCGGTACGGACTCCGGTGGCAGCGCGAGGTTAACCGGCGCGGTTCCCGCGGGCTGCCCGTGCCACGCGGCGGGGGCCGGGAAAACCACTGGGTGGGCGATCGGGCGGCGTCCCAGCAGCGGAGGCGGTCGCGGTCACGCCGGCCCTGGCGGGCACGGTCACGGCCACGGCGGCGCTGGGCAGGCAGGGTCACGGCGGCGGTGCGGTGCTCCGCCTGATCACCAGGCTGGTGGCGAGTTCCATCCGAGTGGTGGATGTCGTGGACGGCGCGGACCGCAGCCGCAGAATCATCCGGGAGGCCTCCTCGGCCATCCTGCGCAGCGGCTGGCGCACGGTGGTCAGGGCGGGGCGGGACCACTGGGCGACGGCCACGTCGTCGTAGCCGACGACCGACAGGTCGGCGGGGGTCCGCAGCCCGTGCGCACCGGCCGCCTCCAGGACGCCGATGGCCTGGAGGTCGCTGCCCGCGAAGATCGCGGTGGGGCGGTCGGGGCCGCCCAGCATCCGCATGGCCTGCTCGTAGCCGCCTTCGACGTGGAAGTCGCCGAAGGCGATCAGCCCGGGGTCGATGTCGAGGCCGGCCGTCGTCACGGCGGAGCGGAAGCCGTCGAGACGGGCCAGCGAGCACATCATGTCGTCGGGTCCGGTGATGATGCCGATCCGCCGGTGGCCCAGTTCGATCAGGTGCCGGGTCGCGGCCAGGCCGCCCGACCAGTTCGCGGAGCCGACCGAGGGGACGTCGGGTTCCGGGTCGCCGGCCGGGTCGATGATCACGAACGGGATGGACCGGGACCGCAGCTGCCGCTTGAACTCGTGCGGCAGCGCGGAGAAGACCAGGACGACGCCGAGCGGCCGGCGGCGCATCACCCCCTCGATCCACTCGGTGCCGGGCGAGTGGCGGGTGCCGCTCTCGGTGAGCACCACGCTGGCGCCGACCTCCTTGGCGACCTTCTCGACGCCCAGGATCAGCTCCATCGCCCAGATGGCGTCGAGCTCGTGGAAGACGATCTCGATCAGCGGCGCCTCGGAGGCGCCGCGCGAGGTGCGCCGGTAGCCGTGCAGCTCCAGCAGGCGTTCGACCTTCACCCGCGTCAGGGCCGAGACATCCTGACGACCATTCAATACCTTCGAAACTGTCGAGATCGACACCCCGGCAGTTTCGGCGACCTGGGCGAGCGTGACTCGACTCCCGTCCACCTCTTCATCCATAAGAGCGCAGCGTACGGCACATCTCCGCGTAACGCTTTGATAACGCGGAGCCCGAGGGTTGACCCTCTCGTGGCCGCACCTTAGCGTCACACCGCGCAGCAATTTTCGGCGACGGTGCCGAAATATTTCGAAAGGCTGGACGATGAAGAAGAGATGGCTTCCCCGTGCCGTGGCCGGCGGCGTGGTGCTCGCCCTCGGACTGACGCTGGCCGCGTGCGGCGGCGGCAGCTCAGGCGGCAGCGGCTCCGGCAGCTTCAAGGTCCTCGTGTACGGCGACGCGAGCAACAAGGTCGAAAAGCAGATCGTCGACACGTTCAACAAGACCTCGAAGGTCAAGGCGGTCCTCCAGACCATCCCTGGAGCCGACTACCAGCAGAAGCTGCAGACGATCATCACCACCAAGCAGGCACCGGATGTCTTCTTCAACTGGGGCGGCGGCAGCATCGCGCCCTTCGTCAAGGCCGGCCTCCTTCTTCCGCTGGACGACTTCATCGCGAAGGACCCCGGCCTGAAGTCAAACTTCCTGCCGTCGGTCTTCAACAGCGCCGCCGTCAACGGCAAGTCCTACGGTGTACCGATGCGCGGCACCCAGCCGGTCCTGCTGTTCAACAACAAGAAGGTGCTCGCGGACGCGGGCCTCACCGAGCCCAGGACCTGGGACGACCTGCTCAACGCGGTCAAGGTCCTCAAGGCCGGGCACATCACCCCGATCGCGCTGGGCGGCGGCGACCAGTGGCCGACGCTGATGTGGTACGAGTACATGTACGACCGCATCGCGGGCCCCGGCCTGTTCGAGAAGGCCATGGGCGGTGACAAGTCGGCCTGGGACAGCGCCGACAGCCGCAAGGCCCTGTCGATGCTCAAGGAACTCATCGACGCCGGCGCCTTCGGCAGCAACTACGACTCGGTCAAGTACACCGACGGCGGCTCGGTCGCCCTCGTGGCGCAGGGCCGGGCCGGCTTCGAGCTGATGGGCTCCTGGTACTACTCCCAGCAGCAGCAGGACAACCCCGACTTCGCCAAGTCCGGCCTCGGCTTCAGCTCCTTCCCGACCGTCACCGGCGGCAAGGGCGACCCGACCGACATCGTCGGCAACACCAACAACTTCTACTCGGTGCTGAAGAAGACCAAGTACCCGGACGCGGTCGCGCAGTTCCTGAAACTGCAGTATTCGGACGAGTTCGTGAAGGCGCAGATGGCGATCGGCAACCTGCCGACCACCACCAACACCGTGAACTTCCTGGACACGGCGGCCATCCCGGAATACTCGAAGTTCCAGTACGACCTGGTCAAGGCGGCCCCCTCGTTCCAGCTCTCGTGGGACCAGGCCTACCCGCAGACGGCCAGTGAGGCCATGCACACAGCCGTGCAGCAGTTCTTCGACGGCAAGCTCGACGCCGACGGCTTCATCAAGGCCATGCAGGCCCTGCCCACGTCCTGAACCGGGATTCCGACATGACCACCTCTGCCGCACCCCGGGTGGAAAGGCGCCGGCCGGTACGCCGGTCCGGCGCCGCCGTGGCCCGCCCAGGCTTCGCCTGGGCGGTGCCCGCCACCTTGTTCTTCCTTCTCTTCGCCGTCGTTCCGCTGATCCTGGTGGCGGTCCTGTCCTTCACGAGCTGGGACGGCCTGGGCTCGCCCGAGTTCGCCGGTCTCGACAACTGGAGGGAGCTGGTCCATGACCACACCATGATCCAGAGCCTGTGGCTCAGCGTGCTGATCACGGTGCTCGGCGTCGTCGTGCAGACCCCGCTGAGCATCCTGCTCGGCGTGTGGGCGGCGGGGCGCCAGCGCAACCGGGCGATCCTGTCCGCGGTCTACTTCGTCCCGCTGCTGCTGTCGGCGACCGCGGTGTCCATCCTGTGGCGGGCGCTGCTCGACCCGAACTTCGGTGTGCCCTCGCAGGCCAAGTGGCTCTTCGGGGACGGCAACCTGTTCGGCCACCAGGCCAGCGCCATCGGGGTGCTGGTCTTCGTGGGCGCCTGGCAGTACACGCCCTTCCACACCCTGATCTACCAGGGCGCGGCCCGGTCCATCCCGCAGGTGCTCTACCAGGCCGCGGAGATCGACGGGGCGGGCATGGTACGGCAGTTCTTCCACATCACGCTGCCGCAGCTGCGCAACACGATGATCACGTCGATGATCCTCATGGTCGTCGGCGGCCTGACCACCTTCGACACCGTGCTGATCCTGACCCAGGGCGGCCCGGGCACCGACACCACGATCAGCGCCTACTACATGTACCAGAAGGCGTTCAAGAGCTTCGACTTCGGCGGCGGCTCGGCCATCGCCCTGGTGCTGGTGCTCATCGCCACGGTCATCTCGCTCGTCGTCGTCAAGGTCTCCGGCTACGACAAGATGCGCAGCACGACGGAAGGCCTGTGATGAAGCGCCGTCCCAACTACCTCGCGGGCCTCGGCTCGGTGGTCTGGCTGTTCCTCATCGGCCTGCCGCTGTACGTGATGCTGGCGGCGACCCTCCAGGACCGCTCCGACTACTCCTCGAACGGCCCGCTGGCCTTTCCTGAGCACGTCACGCTGCACAACTACACCCGGGACTTCTCGAACGGCTTCGGCCACTTCTTCCTGAACACCCTGCTGGTCACGCTGGCGGTGGTGGCGATCGTGCTGCTGGTGGTGCCGCCGCTGTCGTACGCGATCGTACGCAGCCAGGGCCGGGTCACCACCGGAGTCTTCCGGCTGTTCCTGCTGGGCCTGGCGATTCCCGCGCAGGCGGTCATCGTGCCGATGTTCTACGTCATCAGCAAGGCGGGCCTGTACGACCACCTGATCGGCGTCATCCTGCCGACGGCGGCCTTCTCGATGCCGGTGTGCGCGCTGATCCTCACCGGGGTGATGCGCGACATCACCCCCGACCTCTACGAGGCCATGGCGATGGACGGCGCCTCGCCGTGGCGGGTGTTCTTCCAGCTGGTGGTGCCGCTGTCCAAGGGCGGGCTGTCCACGATCATGGTCTTCTCCGCGCTCCAGGCGTGGAACGGCTTCCTCTTCCCGCTGGTGCTGACCCAGTCCGACTCGTCCAAGGTCGTCACCCTGGGCCTGTTCAACTTCCAGACCGAGCACGGCGTCGACATCCCCGGCCTGCTGGCCGCGGTCGTGCTGTCGATGCTGCCCATCTTCATCGTCTACCTGTTCGCCCGCCGTGCCCTGGTCCAGGGACTCATGGGCGTCGGAGGAAAGTGACCGGCACCGTGGCCGAAGAGAAGAAGTCCGCTGCCCCCCCGTGGAGGAACACCTCCCTCGCCCCGGAAGACCGGGCCGACGCGCTGATCGCCGCGATGACCCTGCCGGAAAAGGTCGCGCAGCTGTTCGGCATCTGGGTGGGTGCGTCCGACGAGGGCGGCGAGGTCGCCCCCTACCAGCACGAGATGGAGGAACCGGTCACCCTTGACAGCCTGCTGCCGCAGGGCCTCGGCCAGCTGACCAGGTCGTACGGCACCGCGCCCGTCGATCCGGCGCTCGGCGCGCTGTCCCTGCTGCGTACCCAGCGGCGCATCGCCGCGGCGAACCGTTTCGGCATACCCGCCGTCGCGCACGAGGAGTGCCTGGCCGGTTTCGCCACCTGGGGCGCCACCGCCTACCCCGTACCGCTGTCGTGGGGCGCCGCCTTCGACCCGGACCTGGTCCGCACCATGGCGGCCGCGATCGGCCGCGACATGCGCGCGGTCGGTGTGCACCAGGGCCTGGCCCCGGTGCTCGACGTGGTGCGCGACGCCCGCTGGGGACGGGTCGAGGAGACCATCGGCGAGGACCCGTACCTCGTCGGCACGATCGGCACCGCCTACGTCCAGGGGCTGGAGTCCGCCGGGATCGTGGCGACGCTCAAGCACTTCGTGGGCTACTCCGCCTCCCGCGCCGGCCGCAACCTCGCGCCGGTCGGCATGGGCGGCAGGGAACGCGCCGACGTGATGCTGGCGCCGTTCGAGATGGCGATCCGCGAGAGCGGCGTCCGCTCGGTCATGCACGCCTACACCGACACCGACGGCATTCCGTCGGCGGCGGACGGGGAACTGCTGACCGGGCTGCTGCGGGACACCTGGGGCTTCACCGGGACGGTCGTCGCCGACTACTTCGGCGTCGCCTTCCTCAAGACCCTGCACGGGGTGGCCGGCACCCTCGGCGAGGCGGCGGGCGCAGCGCTCGCCGCCGGCGTCGACATCGAGCTGCCCACCGTCAAGGCCTTCGGTGAACCGCTGCTCAAGGCCCTGGCCGACGGGCAGGTCCCCGAGGCGCACGTGGACCGCGCGCTGCGCCGGGTGCTGATCCAGAAGGTGCAGCTCGGGCTGCTCGACCCGGACTGGGACCCGGTGCCCGAGGCGCTGGCCGGGGCCGACCTCGACGACCTCGCGGCGCTGCGCGGCTCGGTGGACTTCGACCCGGCCGGGAACCGGGCCGTCGCCCGGCGGATCGCCGAGCAGAGCGTCGTGCTGCTGCGCAACGACGGCACCCTGCCGCTGGCGCACCCGGCCAGGATCGCGGTCATCGGCCCCAATGCCGAGGTGCCCACCGCGGTACTCGGCTGCTACTCCTTCCCCGTGCACGTCGGCAGCCAGCATCCGCGGATGCCGCTCGGCGTCGAACTGCCGACCCTGCGCGAGGCGCTGGCCGCCGAATTCCCCGGCAGCGAGATCGTCACGGCGGCCGGCGCCGACATCGACACCGACGACACCGGCGGCTTCGCCGAGGCCGTGCAGCTGGCAGCCGGTGCGGACATCGTTGTCCTCGCCCTCGGTGACCGGGCCGGGCTCTTCGGCCGCGGCACCAGCGGCGAGGGCTGCGACGCGGAGTCGCTGGCACTGCCCGGCGTCCAGCAGCAGCTGCTCGACACGCTGCTCGACACCGGCACCCCACTGGTCGTCACCCTGCTCGCCGGACGGCCGTACGTGCTCGGCCGCGCGGTGGACGAGGCCGCGGCGATCGTGCAGACGTTCTTCCCCGGCGAGGAGGGCACCGGCGCCCTCGCCGGTGTGCTGTCGGGCCGGGTCGAACCGTCGGGGCGGCTGCCGGTCAGCATCCCGCAGCGGGCCGGCACCCAGCCGTCCACGTATCTGGCGGCCAAGCTCGGCCAGGCCGGCGAGTCGTCCAGCATCGACCCGACGCCGGCGTTCGGTTTCGGGCACGGCCTGACGTACACCGCCTTCCAGTGGACGGACCTGGACGTGCCGGACCTCCAGGCGGGCACGGACGGCGAGATACGTCTGGCGTTCACCGTCCGCAACACCGGTGAGCGGGAGGGCACCGAGCTGGTGCAGCTGTATCTTCACGACCCGGTCGCCTCGGTGGTGCAGCCGGTGCAGCGGCTCATCGGCTACCGGCGGGTGCGCCTGGCGCCCGGGCGGTCCGCCCGGGTCGAGGTCACCGTGCCCGCCGACCTGGCGTCCTTCACCGGCCGGGCCGGCCGGCGCGTCGTGGAGCCCGGCGAGCTGGAGCTGAGGCTCGGCGCGTCGTCCACGGACCTGCGGCTGACCGTCATCGCCACCCTGACCGGCCAGGTGCGGGAGCTGGACCACACGCGCCGGCTGCACGCGACGTTCAGCGTCGACGAGCCGCTGCCGGGAGCGTGACCGGGGCGCCCGGCCCCGGGCGAAGCGGCGGGGGCGGCCGGTGAAACCACCGGCGGCCCCCGCCGCTTTCCGCGCCGCCGCGCGTCAGGCCAGGCTGAGCACCTGGCGCAGGACGCCGGTCAGTTCCGCCTCGGGGTCGGCGCTGCCGCCGGTGGAGCGCCAGGCCACGAAGCCGTCGGGGCGTACGAGCAGCGCGCCGTCCTCGCCGGTGCCGTGGGCCGCGGCCCAGTCCGCGCCGGGCTCGGTCACCAGGTCGGCGTCGGGACCCGCGCCGACCCGGTAGCGGTCGAGCGGCACCCCGAGCTTTTCCGCGGCGCGGGCGGCGGCGGTGTGCCAGGCCCGGCCCCCGGCGCCCTCGGCCCCGGTGAGCAGTACCGGCACCCGCTCGTACAGGTCGAGCGTGGAGAGCCGTTCGCCACCACGGGTCACCCACAGGTGCGGCGCCCGGGTGCCGGGCTCCCCCAGCCACAACCGCGGCCCGGCGCCACCGGCCCCGGCGGGCCTGCCGCCGCCGGGTGCCTTGGCGTCAGCCGCGCCCGGCCTGCCCGAGCCGGGCGCCTGCGTTTCGGACGCGCTGCCTCCCGGCGCCGGGCGGGCGGCCTCGTGCGGGACCGCTGGGCCGCCAGGGGGCTGTTCGCCCGGGGTGCCGGGGACGACAGGGCCGCCGGTGCCGCCCGGGCCCGCGGGGAGCGGGGGCGGCCCCTCGGGGACGACCGGGCGGTGGGGGTCGACGCCGACGACCGCGCCGGCCGGGTAGCGGTAGCCGAGGGCGACGGTGAGCACGCCGCTCTGGCGGTTGCCGCCGGTCGGGGCGGCGTCGTAGCCGGGGTGGCTGTGTTCCGCCGACCGCTCGGAGGCGCGGGCGCCGGTGGCGACGGCGACCGGCCGCCGCTCGGCGCCGTAGGTCTCCAGCAGGCCGGGTCCCGCCCAGCCGCCGAGCACCGCGGCGAGCTTCCAGGCCAGGTTGTGCCCGTCCTGGATGCCGGTGTTGGAGCCGAAGGCCCCGGTCGGCGACATCTCGTGGGCGGCGTCGCCGGCCAGCAGCACCCGGCCGTCCGAGTAGCGTTCCGCCACCCGCTCGGCAGCGTGCCAGGGGGCCTTCCCGGTGATCTCGACCTCCAGGCCCGCCACGCCGACGGCGGTGCGGATGTGCGCGGCGCACCGCTCGTCGGTGAACGCTTCGAGGGGTTCGCCGCGTTCGGGGTGCCAGGGCAGGTGGAAGACCCATTCGGCCTCGTTGTCGACCGGCAGCAGCGCCCCGTCGGCGTCCGGGTTGGTCAGGTAGCAGGCGATGAAGTGGCGGTCGCCGACGACCTCGGCGAGCCGCTTGGCGCGGAAGGTGACGCTGACGTTGTGGAACAGCTCGCCCGCGCCGGTCTGACCGATGCCCAGCGCGGTGCGCACCGGGCTGCGCGGCCCGTCGGCCGCCACCAGGTAGTCGGCCCGTACGGTGCGGGTCTCGCCGGTCCCGCGGTGCAGGACCCGCGCGGTCACCCCGTCCGCGTCCTGCTCGAAGGAGCGCAGCTCGGCGCCGAAGCAGATGTCGCCGCCGAGCGCGCGGGCCTCATCGAGCAGCACCGGCTCCAGGTCGTTCTGGCTGCACAGGCACCAGCCCGACGGGCTGAACCTGGCCAGGCCGCCGCCGGGGTCGATCTCCCGGAACAGCCACTGCTGGTTGTCACCGGTCAGTGATTCGGCCTGCAGGATGCCGTGGTTGCGGGCCAGTACGGACGCGGCCCGGCGGATCGCCGGCTCGACGCCTGCGGTCCTGAACAGCTCCATCGTGCGCACGTTGTTGCCGCGGCCGCGCGGGTGGTGCGAGGTGGCGGCGTGCTTCTCCACCAGCAGGTGCTCCACGCCGAGCCGGCCGAGGAAGAGGGAGGTCGACAGCCCCACCAGGGACCCGCCGGTGATGAGGACCGGTACGCGTTCGTCGGACGTCGGTTGCATCTGTTGCTCCAGCCTGTACGGGCACGCGGGGCACGGCGGCGGTCGGCCGCCGGTGCGGCTGGGGCCTGCCGTCGGGTGCGGCACGGCCCACGGGCCCGGCACACCGTCGTCCGGTCCCGCTCTCTCCTTGCCCGGTCGGCGCCGCGAGGCCGTGTCCTGGCGGCGCATTCGCCCGCATGGACCGCAGATCTCGCGACGTTCACGTGTTCGCAGCACGATCGGAGCCAGGGCCGTGGGAGACGCACACGGGTGCGGATCGGGCGTCCTCCGCGTTCCACGGCCGCGAGCAGCGCACGGACCGATCGCAGATCGCAGATCGCAGATCAGCAGTCGAAGGAGAAGTGGAAGATGACGACCCTGTCCGAACAGCCGGGTATCGCGGGCACGGCGGCAGGCGCACAGGACACCGAGGCCGCGCGGCTTCGTGTGGTGCTGCTGCTGGACGTCCGGAAGGGCGCGCAGGAGCGCTTCCTCGACGCGTACGAACTGCTGCGCAACCAGGTCGCCTCGGTGCCCGGGCATGTCAGCGACCAGCTGTGCCAGTCCATCGAGGACCCCTCGCAGTGGCTGATCACCAGCGAGTGGGAGGGCCCGGACCCGTTCCTGTCCTGGGTGGACAGCCCGGAGCACCGCGAGATGGTCAAGCCGATGCACTCGTGCGTCAACGACACGCGCTCGCTGCGGTACGACATCCTGCGCGAGACGTCGGTGGCCGGGCACGCCGGGCGGCGTTCGCCGCGGCCCGAGCGGGCGGGCGACGGGCGGATCCGGCACGCGATCACCTTCACGGTGAAGCCGGGCAGCGAGGACCGCGTCGCCCGGCTGCTCGCCGACTACGCATCGCCGTCGGCCCGGGTCGACTCGGCCACCCGGCTGTGCAGGACGTCGCTGTTCATGCACGGCAACCGGGTGGTCCGCGCGGTCGAGGTCAGCGGCAACCTGCCCGCGGCGCTGCGCCATGTGGCGCAGCAGCCCGAGGTGCGGGCGGTCGAGGAGGCCATCAACCCGTACCTGGAGGAGAAGCGCGACCTGAACGACCCGCAGGCGGCCAGGGGGTTCTTCACCAGGGCCGGGCTGCCTGCGGTGCACGAGGCGGTGGCGGGCGTCGACCGCCCGGGCCCGGTACGGCGGTACGCGCTGAACTATCCGGTACGCGGCGGCAGCGGCACCGCGGCGGCCCGTGTGCTGGCCAGGTCCGACGAGCTGGCCGCGGCCGACCCGACCGGCCCGCTGGTGCGCAGCACGATCTTCCAGCGCGACGACATCGTCGTACGGGTGATCGACCTGGCCGCCGCCGATGACGAGGACCTGGCGCTGACCACCGGCACCGCCGACCGCGACCTGGCCGCGGAGCTGGGCCGGCTGCTCGACCTGCCCGGCGCCGTCCTGGACCTCGGCGACGACCGGGGCCGCGGGGAACTGCTCGCGCACCTGGCGATGACCCTGGTCACCGACCGCCACGCACAGGACTCGTGACCACCGTTCCGCTCGTCCGCACGCGCGGGCCGGCCGCAGGTCCCCCGCGGCCGTGTGACTTCACCTGGAGGCACCCGTCATGACCGCTCAGCCCCCTCGGATCGTGCACGTCGATGAGATCGAGCCCAACCGGCGCCGCGGCGGTGATCTGCGCGCGATGCTCACCCCGACCCTCAGCGGGTCGACCAGCGGTTTCATGGGCGTGGCGATCGTGCAGCGCGGCGACCGCATCGCCGAGCACTACCACCCCTATTCGGAGGAGTTCGTCTTCGTCGTCAACGGCGAACTCGAAGTCGACCTCGACGGCACGCCGTACGCGCTGAGCGCCGACCACGGGCTGCTGATCCCCAAGGACGTACGGCACCGCTTCCGCAACGTGGGCGACACCGAGGCGCGGATGGTCTTCCACCTCGGACCGCTCGCGCCGCGCCCGGAACTCGGCCATGTCGACACCGAGGACGCGGCGGGCAACCCGCTGGCCGCGGCGGGTGTCCGGCCGAGCGCGGGACGGCCGCCGGAAGCGGCGGGAGCGGTCTCATGACCAGGCGGGTGGCGGTGACCGGGATCGGCGTCGTCGCCCCCGGCGGAGTGGGCGTGCCCGCGTTCTGGGACCTGCTCACCTCCGGGCGGACGGCGACCCGGGGCATCACCCGGTTCGACGCCTCCGCCTTCCGGTCCCGAATAGCCGCCGAGTGCGACTTCGACCCGGCCGCCTGCGGCCTGGACCGCGGGCAGCTGGCCCGTGCCGACCGCTACGTGCAGTTCGCGATGGCGGCGGCCGACGAGGCGCTGCACGACGCGGGGCTGGACCCGCGGGCCGAGGACCCCTGGCGGATCGGGGTCTCGCTGGGTACCGCGGTCGGCGGCACCACCCGGCTGGAGCAGGACTACGCGCTGGTCAGCGCAGGCGGCGACCGCTGGGACGTCGACCACCGGCCGGCCGCGCCGCATCTGCACCGGGCGTTCACGCCCAGCGCGCTGTCCGCGGAGGTCGCCGAGCAGGTCGGCGCGCACGGCCCGGTCCAGACGGTCTCCACCGGCTGCACCTCCGGGCTCGACGCGGTCGGCTACGCCTTCCAGGGCATCGAGGAGGGCCGCGCGGACATCTGCATAGCCGGGGCGTCGGACTCGCCGATCTCGCCGATCACGGTGGCCTGCTTCGACGCGATCAAGGCGACCTCGCCGAACAACGACGACCCTGAGCACGCCTCCCGCCCCTTCGACGCCGACCGGGACGGCTTCGTCCTCGGCGAGGGCGGCGCGGTGCTGATCCTGGAGGAGCTGGAGCACGCCAGGGCCCGCGGCGCCCGGGTCTACTGCGAGATCAAGGGCTACGCCTCGTTCGGCAACGCCCACCACATGACCGGGCTGACCCGCGAGGGCCTGGAGATGTCGCGGGCCATCGACCGCGCGCTGGCGCACGGCAGGATCGACCGCACCGCGGTGGACTACGTCAACGCGCACGGTTCCGGCACCAAGCAGAACGACCGGCACGAGACCGCGGCCGTCAAGCGGTCGCTGGGCGAGCACGCCCGCAGGACCCCGATGAGTTCGATCAAGTCCATGGTCGGGCACTCCCTCGGTGCGATCGGCGCCATCGAACTGGCCGCCTGCGCACTGGCGATGGAGCACGGCGTGGTGCCGCCCACCGCCAACTACGAGACACCCGACCCCGAGTGCGACCTCGACTACGTGCCGAGGACCGCGCGCGAGCTGCCGCTGCGGACCGTGCTGTCCGTCGGCAGCGGCTTCGGCGGCTTCCAGTCCGCCGTGGTCCTCAACCGGGAGGAGGCGAGCCGATGACCGCGAAGGCGAACAGGCCGCAGGCGCGGCGCCGTACGGTGATCACCGGGATGGGGGTGATCGCGCCCACCGGGATCGGCGCGGACGCGTACTGGAAGGCGGCCAAGGAGGGCGCGAGCGCGCTCGGCCCGGTCACCCGGGACGGCTGCGGCGGCCTGCCGCTGGCCGTCGCGGGCGAGGTGCACGGCTTCGACCCGGCGGCGGTGGTCGAGGAGCGCTTCCTCGTGCAGACCGACCGGTTCAGCCACTTCGCGATGGCCGCCGCCGACATGGCCCTGAGCGACGCGGCCCTGGACGCCGCGGGCGCGGGCGAGTTCGGCATCGGCGTGGTGACCGCGGCCGGTTCCGGCGGCGGCGAGTTCGGCCAGCGCGAGCTGCAGCAGCTGTGGGGCCGCGGGCCGCGGTTCGTCGGCCCCTACCAGTCCATCGCCTGGTTCTACGCGGCCAGCACCGGCCAGATATCCATCCGCGGCGGCTTCAAGGGCCCCTGCGGGGTGGTCGCGGGCGACGAGGCCGGCGGGCTCGACGCCTTCGCGCACGCGGCCCGCAGCGTCCGCGGCGGCACCGACGCCATGGTGGTGGGCGCCACGGAGGCGCCGCTCGCGCCGTACTCGATCGTGTGCCAGCTGGGCTATCCCGAGCTGAGCACGGTCCGCGACCCGCAGCGCGCGTATCTGCCGTTCACCGACGAGGCCTGCGGTTTCGTGCCTGCGGAGGGCGGCGCGATGTTCGTGGCCGAGGAGGAGACGGCGGCCCGCGAGCGCGGGGTCACCGCCCGGGCGGTGATCGCCGGGCATGCCGCGACCTTCACCGGCTCGGCGGACTGGGCGGCCTCCAGGGAAGGCCTGGCGCGCGCGATCCGCGGCGCGCTGGACGAGGCCGGTGTCGCGCCCGAGGAGATCGACGTGGTCTTCGCCGACGCGCTCGGTGTGCCCGCGGCGGACCACGCCGAGGCGCTGGCGCTCGCCGACGCGCTCGGCCGGCACGCGGCCCGGGTGCCGGTCACCGCCCCCAAGACCGGTACCGGGCGCGCCTATTGCGGCGCCTCGGCACTGGACACGGCCTGCGCGGTGCTGGCCATGGAACACGGCGCCGTGCCGCCCACCCCGAACGTCACGGACGTCAGCCACGGCCTCGACCTGGTCACCGGCCACGCCAGGCCGGCCGATCTGCGCACCGCCCTGGTCCTCAGCCGCGGGCTGCTCGGCTCGAACTCGGCACTGGTGCTGCGGCACGGCGCCGACGCCCGTCCCTGACCCCCCGACCGCACGTCCCGCCTCCGCCCCACTCCCCCGCTCGTAAGGAGCCGTTTATGCACACCCAACTCACCTACGCGGAACTGGCCTCGCTGATGGAGCGCAGGGCCGGCGTCATCGTCGGCCCCGCGGACCTGGAGCTCCAGTCCGACACGCCGTTCGCCGACTTCGGCCTCGACTCGCTGGGCCTGCTCGGCATCGTCGGCGCGCTGGAGAACGAGCACGGTGCCACCATCCCCGCCGACGCCGACGCCTGCCGGACCCCCCGGGAGCTGCTCGACGTCGTCAACGACGTACTGAGGGCGAGGGCTTGAGCCATGGCCGCGCACACCGAGAACGAGATCACCGTCAACGCCCCGCTCGACCTCGTCTGGGACATGACGAACGACCTGGAGCACTGGCCGCAGCTGTTCAGCGAGTACGCGTCGGTGGAGATCCTGGAGCGCCAGGGCCGCAAGACCACCTTCCGGCTGACGATGCACCCGGACGAGAACGGCACCGTGTGGAGCTGGGTGTCCGAGCGGGAGCCGGTCCCCGAGACCCGTACGGTCACCGCCCGCCGGGTGGAGACCGGCCCGTTCGACTTCATGGAGATCTTCTGGAGCTACCAGGAGGTCCCCGGCGGCACCCGGATGCGCTGGGTGCAGGACTTCGCGATGAAGCCGGAGGCCCCGGTGGACGACGCCGGGATGACCGCCCGGATCAACGCGAACTCCGCCGTCCAGCTGGAACTGATCAAGGACAAGGTCGAGCAGCGCGCCCGCGAACAGGTCGCCGTCCCCAACTGACGCCGCGCCCGGGCGGACGGCCCCGCCCGCCCGGGCCCGCCCCGTAGAGAGCAGGAAAGGACGTGCCCATGCACCGCGCTCTGATCGTCGCCCGAATGGCGCCCGGCTCGGCGGACGACATCGCCGAGGTCTTCACCGACTCCGACCGCGGCGAACTGCCGCGGCTGATCGGGGTGAGCAGCCGCAGCCTGTTCCAGTTCGGCGACCTCTACTTCCATCTGGTCGAGGCCGACAACCCGCCGGAGCCGAGGGTGGCCGACCACACCGGGCACCCGGAGTTCAAGAGCATCAGCGAGCGGCTGTCGCCGCACATCAGTGCCTACGACCCGGCCACCTGGCGGTCCCCGCAGGACGCCATGGCGAGGGAGTTCTACCGCTGGGACCGTGCCCGCAGTTGACCGGCTCCGCCTCCCCCGTGCGGCGGTGCACGCCACCCGGAGGGCGCAAGGGGCAACCCTTGCGGCCCTCTCCGGTGGCGCGCCGCCCGTGTGTGACCGACGGTGAAAACGTCGCTACTGCGCAACCTCGGCCGGCGGCCTGTCAGCCGACGCATGCGCGACGGAAGGAAACCCTCACCATGCGCACTGCCCGCACCCTCTTCGCCGGAGCCGCTCTCTCCGCGCTCCTCGCCATCGCCGCCCCGGCCGCCCACGCGACGGGTGCCGTCAACGCGTACGACCCGGGCAACCAGGGCTCGTCGCACTCCTCCGACCGCTCGCCCGCCGGCGGCAACGAGAACGGTCCCGCCTCCCACGACAGCTCCGCCCCGGACGACGCCACCGCCCAGCAGGGCGGCGAGGGTTCGTGGCACGGCAAGGAGCCGCACGGCGGCGTGCACACCGGCGGTGGCGGCATGGCGCTGTCCGGCGGCGGCATGGCTGCCGGCTCTGTCCTGCTGCTCGGCGGCCTCGGCGCCGGTGCGGTCGCGCTGCGCCGCCGCCGTACGCCGGCCGGCGGCCTCGCGCTCTGACACCGACCCGCTCGGTGAACGGCTGAGAGCCGGCTGAGTCGTCCTCCCCGCTGTCTCCTGCCGTGGGGGGGGGGGGGGGGGGGGGGGGGGGGGGGGGGGGGGGGGGGGGGGGGNCCCCCCCCCCCCCCCCCCCCCCCCCCCCCCCCCCCCCCCCCCCCCCCCCCCCCCCCCCCCCCCCCCCCCCCCCCCCCCCCCCAATTCGGCCCTCGCGCCGCCCCGCACTGTCCGCGAGCCGAGGAAAGGCATCGCCCCATGTCCCAGCATTACCCGCCGCCTCCCCCGGACGCGCCGGACGCCGCGCCCGGCCCGCGCTCCCGCGTGCTGCGCTGGGCGGTCGCGTCCGCGGCCCTCGGCGCCCTGATGATCTACAACTCGGTCGACTCCTCGGGCACGGCCCTGCCCGGTCCGCCGCCTTCCGCGGCGGCCCCGCCCAGCGCCGCGGCCCCGACCCTCCCGGCCGCCGGCGCCCCGGCGCCGCTGCCGACGGTCACCACCGTGCCGGGCCTGCCGCCCGCCGACCCCACCCGGCTGACCATCAAGACCCTCGCGGTGGACGCGCCCTTCACCCCGTTGCACCTGGACGCCACGGGCAAGCTCAACGCGCCGCCCGCGGGGGACACCAACCTCGTCGGCTGGTACGCCGAGGGTCCGACGCCCGGCGAGCGCGGCCCGGCGATCGTGGCCGGCCACGTCGACACCAAGACGGGACCCGCCGTCTTCCTGCTGCTGCGGCTGCTCAAGCCGGGCGCGACCGCGGACATCACCCGGGCGGACGGCACGGTGGCGACCTTCACCGTCGACTCGGTGGAGATGTTCTCCAAGGACGACTTCCCCGATCAGCAGGTCTACGGTGCCACGCCCGACCCGCAGCTGCGGATCATCACCTGCGGCGGCAGTTACGACCGCTCCAAGCGCGACTACACCGACAACGTCGTGGTCTTCGCCCATCTGACGTCCTTCCGGGGCGCCTGACGGCGTGACGGACGGCGTGACGGACGCTCCGCACGGCAGCGGCGGCCGGCCCGGATGACCGGGCCGGCCGCCGTTGCCGTGTGTGCCGCGGGTGCGGGGGTCAGACGCCGCGGACCGTGCTGTCGAAGGCGTGCAGATACGGGTTGACCGGGCGCACCTCGCCGACCGCGAGGCCGGCCTCGGTCATCCGGGTGACCAGGCTCTCCCTGGTGTGCTTCTGCCCGCCGACGTTGAGCAGCAGCAGCAGGTCCATGGCGGTGGTGAACCGCATGGACACGCTGTCGTCCACCAGGTTCTCGACCACCAGCACCCTGGCGCCGGTGCGCGCGGCGGTGACGACGTTGCGCAGCGTCCTGCGGGTGCTGTCGTCGTCCCATTCGAGGATGTTCTTGATGATGTAGAGGTCCGCGTCGACCGGGACCGCCCGGCGGCAGTCGCCCGGCAGCAGGGTGGCGCGGTCGGCCAGCGCACCGCCCTCGCGCAGCCGGGGGTCGGCGTTCGCGATGACCTTGGGCAGGTCGAGCAGGGTGCCGTGCAGCGCCGGGTGCTTCTCCAGCAGGCCGGCCAGCACGTGGCCCTGGCCGCCGCCGATGTCGGCGACGGTGACGACCCCGGTCAGGTCGAGGCTGTCGACCACGTCCTGGGCGGACTGCATGCTGGAGCGCGTCATCGCCTTGTCGAAGACCGCGGCCGATTCGGGGGCGTCGTCGTGCAGGTAGTCGAAGAAGCGCTTGCCGTACAGCTCGCCGAAGACGTCCTGGCCGGTGCGCACAGCGTCGTCCAGGCGCGGCCAGGCCTCCCAGGTCCATGGTTCCGTGCACCACAGGGCGATGTTGCGCAGCGAGCCGGGGTCGTCCTCGCGCAGCATCCGGGACATGCCGGTGTGCACGAAGCGGCCGTCGGCCTGCTCGGCGAAGACGCCGTAGCTGGTCAGCGCGCGCAGCAGCCGGTTCAGCGGCCGGGACTCGGTCCGCACCGCCGCGGCCAGCTCCTCCGCGGTGGCCGGCTCGTCGCCGAGCGCGTCGGCGACGCCGAGCCGGGCCGCGGCGCGGATCGCGGCGGCGCAGGCGGCGCCGAACACCAGCTCGCGCAGCCGCATGGCCGACTGGTCGGGGGCGTGCCGTGTCGGCGCGGGGGTGGCCGGGGGCACCGCGGCCGGTTGGGTCATGGTCATGGTCGGCCCTTCTGGTCGTGCCGGGT
>NZ_JAJSYW010000064.1:0-32399 GCF_036815005.1 Streptomyces sp. IBSBF 2435
CCCGGGTGACCCGCCCGCCGCCTCCCGCCCGCTCCCGCGCCCGGCGGGACGCGGCGGGAGGAGGACTCAGCCGGTGATCAGGTCGAACTGCTCCCAGCCGCCGATGGCGGCCCTGTTGGCGATCAGCGCGGCCGCGCCGGCGTTCTCCGCGGTGACGTAGAGCCCGTTGATCTGCGCCTTGAGGCTCACGGTGCCGTTGGAGTTGCGGACGAGCTGGAAGGTCTCCCAGCTGCCCACCGCGGTGCGGGCGGCGATCAGCGGGGACGCCCCGGAGTTGTCGGCGCTGACGATGAGGCTGTTGGCGTGGGCGCGCAGCGCGACATTGCCGCCGCCCTGGTCGATCATGTCGAACTGCTCCCACGGCCCGATCGCGGTCCGGTTGGCGATCAGCGGGGAGGCGCCGCCGTTGTCCGCCGTCACGTACTGGTTGTTGGCCCGCGCCCGGAAGCTCACCACCGTGCCGGGGCCGCCGCCGGTGGACGAGCCGACGGTCGGCTGGGTGGGGCGGGTGGCGGTGAGCGCGAGCTGCCCCTTGAGCATCCGGCCGNCGGTGGACGAGCCGACGGTCGGCTGGGTGGGGCGGGTGGCGGTGAGCGCGAGCTGCCCCTTGAGCATCCGGCCGCCGTCGCCGGTCAGCCGCAGGTAGTAGTCCGACGAGCAGGCCGTACCGTCCTCGTCCAGCGCCCACAGCCCCGAGCCGGCCGGTACGGAGGCCGCGGTCTCCGCGGTCTTGGCGATCTGGTTGCCCTCGCCGTACTCGTCGAACATCGAGATGTAGATGCCCTGCACCCCGGCCCGGCAGACGTTGTAGAACTGCCGCCACATGAAGTCGCCGTGCGCCCGCTGGCGGCCCGACACATCGCCCGGCAGCACGCACGGCTGGTAGTCGACGCCGTGCGCGTTGCAGTCCGCCTGGTCGGGCACGGTATAGGCGGTGTAGGCGTTGTCGGAGTCGCCCGCGTTCCCGATCGCCCCGACCATCCAGGGCGAGATCATGTTCAGCGCGTGGTAGACGTCCGCGTAGCCGGCCCGCGAGCCGCCGGTGCCGGTACGCCACTCGCGCGGCACCCCGCCGATGACGTAACAGCCCTGCGACTTGAACCAGTTGATGACGTCCAGGCACGCGGCGGCGCTGAAGGGGTGGTTGTTGTCGTTGAAGCCGAAGCCCCAGATGCACACCACCGGCTTGCCGTTCTGGGTGGCGTACGCCGACGAGGCGGTGTGCGCCTTCATCTTGCTGGTCCAGTCGGCCTTGATCTCCGACTGCATGGTCGTCCAGCCGGAGACGTCGTACATCACGTAGAACTTCCGGCCGTGCGACTCCGAGGCGCTGCGCACCTTCGCCGCCATCGCGTCCCGGGTCGGTCCCTCGGGGCTGTTGGGGTTGAAGCGCTGGAGGGCGGCGGTGTCGATGTTGTTCTGCTGCATCCACAGGAAGTGGGTGTCGACGGTCTGCTGGTCGTACGACGAGAACAGCGCGGCCGGCTGCCCGTTGTTCAGGTTGGGGTACGCGGTCTGGTAGGTCCTGGTGTACTCGCGCATATCCGGCCACGCCTTGATGACGTTGTTGGACGGCGACGGCGCCTGGCCCGCGTTCTGGCTCCAGTGCCACCAGGTGTTGATGGGGGCGCCGTCGCCGATGCAGGCGAACCAGCCCTGGTATCCGACGGTGATCTTGCCGACCACATCGCCCGGCCCGCTGGCGGCGGGCGCGGCCGATGCGGTACGGGCGGCGCCCAGCGTGCCCAGGGCCGCGGCGACGGCCCCGCCCGCTGTGGTGCCGATGAACGTACGACGCGAAACTGCCATGGCTGTCTCCGAACGGCGGCGCACGGCGTGTGGGCCGGGCGCGACGGTGGACTGAGCGCACGGAACCTGCTGCTCAAAACTTCAACAGGTGAACCCAGTGCCCCGCTCGCGGCTGTGACAGATCGCGTCACGGCCGCGGTGGAATCCGCTTGTTTCGGGCTGACTTGCGGTGGGGGGAGGTGCGCGCAGTCCCATGACACGCACCACGCTGAGCACTTCCGAAAGCGCGGTTTCAAGTACGCAGGGATTCAACTGCTGAAACAAACATTCCGTCAAGGGTCCAGACCAGATAAGCGAATTGTCCGCAAAGGGCTGCATTCGCCGGACGGTTGCCGTCATTGCACCCTGCGCAATGACGGCAAAAGATCGGATGAGTTCATTCACGACTTGTCGGACCCGGTGGGTCGGGCGGCGTTCAGCAGTGCCATCTCCTCGTCGGTGAGCCGCAGCGCGCCGGCCGCCACGTTCTCCGCGAGGTGGTCCGGGTCCCCGGTGCCCGGGATGGCCAGCACGTGCGGACCCTGCTGGAGCGTCCAGGCCAGCCGGACCTGCGCGCGTGCGCCGAAGCCGATACGGTTCACCGTCAGATCGCCCAGCTGCCAGGTTCCGGCTGCCGCGGCGGTGATGGTCCGTGAGGCCATGGATGATCGTTTTCCTCTCGTTGCGGAGACCGGAGTATCGCGTGGGAGGCCACGACCCGGGAATGCCCCGCCGAGCAGGCAATTGTCACAGCGGAAACGGGAACGATGCGCCGCCGCCGGGAGTCGGTCGGGTATCCGGTCAAAGCGCGGCGGCGGAGTCCTGCGCCAGCGCCGAATTTCCGGTTCGCCCCGATACGCTCGGTGATGTGACGACGACCGAGCAGCTCAGGCGCCGCCGCGCGGCCACCCGCCGGGCGGCCCGCGCCTCCATGTCGCCGATCGTGCTGACCGTCGTGCTCGGCGTGGTCGCCCTCGCCACGCCCAGGAGCTTCGCGATCAGCCGGCTGCTGCCCGCCGCGCCCGCGCTGGCCGCGTCGATGTGGTCGGTCGGCGCGACGGTGGGCCTCGGGGTGCTCGCCCTGGTCGTGGTGGTCGCCATCGAACTGCTCTACCACCAGTCGGCCGCGTACTTCACCGGCGGCGCCATCGTCGCCGTCACCGCGGCGGCCGGCTACGCCAGCCACATCCGGCTGCAGCGCGAACGCGCACTGCTCCAGCTCCGCTCGGTCGCGGACGCCGCCCAGTCGGTGGTGCTGCGGCCGATCCCGCGCCGGCTCGGCGGGATGGCCATCGAGACGCTGTACGTCGCCGCCGCCGCGCAGGCCAGGATCGGCGGCGACCTCTACGAGGCGGTCGACACCCCCTACGGCCTGCGGCTGCTGATCGGCGACGTCCGCGGCAAGGGGCTGTCCGCGGTCGGGGTGGCCGGCGCGGTGGTCAACTCCTTCCGCGAGGCCGCCCACGACGAGCCCGACCTCGTCGCGCTCGCCCGACGGCTGGACACCAGCCTGGTCCGCTACGGAACCGCCTTCCCCTCCGCGGAGTCCGCCGAGCGGTTCGCCACCGCCCTGCTGGCCCAGATCCCGTACGGCGGCGGCGAGGCGGCCCTGGTCAACTGCGGCCACCCGGCGCCGATCCTGATGCGGGGCACGGACATCCGCGCGCTGGAGCCGTCCGCCGCCTCCCCGCCGCTGAACATGGCGGGGCTGATCGGCGGCGACTACACGCTCGACGCCGTGCCGCTTGCCCCCGGCGACCAACTGCTGCTCTACACCGACGGCGTCACCGAGACCCGTGACCGGTCGGGCGCCTTCTTCCCGCTGCTGGGCTGGCTGCGCGGGCAGGACGCGGTAGGGCCGCGCCGGCTGCTGGACCTGCTGCACGACCAGCTGCTGGACTTCAGCGGGGGAGGCCTGGACGACGACATCGCGGCGCTGGCCGTACGGGTGGGGACCGGCGACGGCACCACCGTATGATAAGGCTTCCTTAGCAGTTACTCTGGCGGTATGACCGAGGATCTTGATGTCGGCCGGGCCGCGGAAACCCTGATCTCCAGCCTGCGGCTGCTGGTCCGGCGGGTGCGGCAGGTGCAGCTGGACGGCGAGCTGACGCTGCCCGAGACCTCGGCCCTGTCCCGGCTGGACCGGGGCGGCCCCGCCACGTCCAGCGCTCTGGCCAAGCAGGAGCAGATCAGCCCGCAGTCGATGGGCGCCACCCTCGGCCGGCTGGAGGCCCGCGGCCTGGTCGAACGCCGCTCCGACCCGGACGACGGCCGCCGGGTGGTCCTCTCGGTCACCCCTGACGGCCTGGAAATGCTCCGCAACCGGCGCAATGCCAGGACCCAGAAACTCGCCGACGCCCTCGCCACCCGCTTCACCCGTGCCGAGCTGGAGCAGCTGATGGCCGCCGAGCCGCTGATCGAGCGCCTCGCCCAGAGCATCTGACGGCGCCCGGCCGCCGGAGGCCTTCCGACGCGTGCGCCCGGCCGAGACGCCCCGGATCGCGCGGCCGGGCGCATTGCGAGGGATGCTGGTAGTGAGCCGATATCGGGAGGCACATGCCATGCCGAATATGGGAATCGCCGTAGTGCGGCAGTACGAGCGCGGAGTGGTCTTCCGGCTCGGGCGGCTGCGCGGGGTGCGCAAGCCCGGTTTCCACTTCATGATCCCGCTCTCCGACCGGATGTCGAAGGTGAGCCTGCGGACGGTCACGATGCCGGTGCCGTCACAGCAGGTGATCACCCAGGACAATGTGTCGATCGGGGTGGCCGCGGTGGCGTACTTCCGCCGGGTCGACGCGGTGAAGGCGATCGTGGAGATCGAGAACGTCTCCCAGGCGGTCGGCCAGATCGCCCAGACCACGGTCCGCAACATCGTCGGCCGCTCGATGCTCGACCAGGTGCTCACCGACACCCAGACGCTCAACCTGGCGATCCGCGAGATCCTGGACAGCATCACCCAGCAGTGGGGCGTGCAGGTCTTCCTGGTCGAGCTCAAGGACATCGAGCTGCCGACGTCCATGCAGCGGGCGATGGCCCGGCAGGCGGAGGCCGAGCGGGAGAAGCGCGCGAAGATCATCGCGGCCGAGGGCGAGGCGCTGAGCGCCGGACGGCTCGCCGAGGCCGCCGATGTCATCGCCGACCACCCGGTCGCCCTGCAGCTGCGGAATCTGCAGATCCTGGCCGAGATCGCCGCGGAGAAGAACAGCACCATCGTCTTCCCGGCCCAGCTCCTCGACAGCGCCAGGGCCGTGACCCGGTTCGTCGAGGACCAGAGCGGCCACACCCCCGACCCGGACGCCTCCGCGCCCCGGATCGACCCCATGGCCGAACCCCGGGCGGTGGACGCCCCGCGCGAGGAGACGCCCCCGCCGCAGATCAACCCGGGGGAGTGAGGGCGACGCCCCCCGCGGGCGGCGGAATCGCCGCCGCCCGCGGGCGGGACCCGTTCACAGGGCCCGCAGGATGTCCTCCACCCGTTCCTTCGCGTCGCCGAAGAGCATCTGGCTGTTCTCGCGGAAGAACAGCGGGTTCTGCACCCCGGCGTAACCGGGGTTCATCGACCGCTTGAAGACGACGACGTTCTCCGCCTCCCACACCCGCAGTACCGGCATGCCGGCGATCGGGCTGCCCGGGTCGTCGATCGCGGCCGGATTGACCGTGTCGTTCGCACCGATGACCAGCACCACCGTGGTCGCGGCGAGATCGTCGTTGATCTCGTCCATCTCCAGCACGATGTCGTAGGGCACCTTCGCCTCGGCCAGCAGTACGTTCATGTGGCCCGGCAGCCGGCCCGCGACCGGGTGGATGCCGAACCGTACGTCCACCCCGCGCTCCCGCAGCCGGCGGGTCAGGTCCGCCACCGGATACTGCGCCTGCGCCACCGCCATGCCGTAACCGGGGGTGATGACCACCGATGTGGCGTCCCGCAGCAGCCTGGCGGTGTCCTCGGCGCTGATCTCCCGGTGGTCGCCGTATTCGGTGGTGTCGGCCGGACCGGTCTCGACGCCGAAGCCGCCCGCGATCACCGACAGGAAGGACCGGTTCATCGCGGTGCACATGATGTACGACAGGTACGCGCCCGAGGAGCCGACCAGCGCGCCGGTCACGATCAGCAGGTTGTTGTCGAGCAGGAAGCCCGACGCGGCCGCCGCCCACCCCGAGTAGCTGTTCAGCATCGACACGACCACCGGCATGTCGCCGCCGCCGATCGACGCCACCAGGTGCAGGCCGAGCGCCAGCGCCACCGCGGTCACTGCGACCAGCAGCCACAGATGCGGCGACACGACGAAGGCGACGGTCAGCCCGACGAAGGCGGCGAGGCCGCCGAGGTTGATCAGATTGCGGCCGGGCAGCATCAGCGGGCTCGACTTGATCCGCGCCGACAGCTTGAGGAAGGCGATGACCGACCCGGTGAAGGTCACCGCCCCGATGAAGACGCCGATGAAGACCTCGGCATGGTGGATGCGCAGCAGGTCGGCGGCGATCTCGTGCTGAGCCGAGCCCTTGGCCTCCACGTCGAGGTAGCCGTTCCAGCCGACCAGCACCGCGGCCAGGCCGACGAAGCTGTGCAGTATCGCGATGAGTTCCGGCATGCCGGTCATCTCCACCCGGCGGGCCCGCCACAGGCCGATCCCGGCGCCGATGACCATGGCCGCCACCAGCAGACCGATCCCGGTCGCCGCGATGCTGCGGGACGCCAGACCGATGGTCGCCGCCAATGCGATGGCCATGCCGGCGACGCCGTAGACCACACCGGAGCGTGACGTCTCGTGCCGGGACAGCCCGGCGAGGCTGAGGATGAACAGCAGGGCGGCGACAACGTAGGCCGCCTGGGCGGCAGTCGATGCACTCATGGCCGCTCAGTCCTTCGCGAACATGCTGAGCATGCGCCGGGTCACGGCGAAGCCGCCGAAGATGTTGATGGACGCCAGCAGCACCGCCACGAAGGACAGCACCGTCACCGCGGTGTGCGCGTGCCCGATCTGCAGCAGCGCGCCGACCACGATGATCCCGGAGATCGCGTTGGTCACCGACATCAGCGGGGTGTGCAGGGCGTGGTGGACATGGCCGATCACGTAGTAGCCGATGACGATCGCCAGCACGAAGACCGTCAGATTGCCGATCAGCTGCTCGGGCGCGAAGGCCGTCACCAGGAACAGCACCGCGGCGCCCAGGCCCACCAGCGCGTACGTACGGCCGGGCGAGGCCGCCTTGCGGGGCGAGGGGGCGGGCGCGGCCGGGGCCGCGGGTGCGGCCTGCGCGGCCGACACCTGGACCGGCGGCGGCGGCCAGGTTTTCGCACCGTCCCGCACCACCGTGACCGAGCGCTGCACCACGTCGTCGAAGTCCAGCGTCAGCTGCCCGTCCTTGGCCGGGGTCAGCAGCTTGAGAAGATTCACCAGGTTGGTGCCGTACAGCTGCGAGGCCTGGGCCGGCAGCCGGGACGCCAGATCGGTGTAGCCGATGATCGACACCTGGTTGGCGGTGACGACCACCTCGCCGGCGACCGTGCCCGCCACATTGCCGCCCTGCGCCGCGGCCATGTCCACGATCACGCTGCCCGGCCGCATGCTCGCCACCATCTCCTCGGTGATCAGCAGCGGGGCGGCCCTGCCCGGGATCAGGGCGGTGGTGATGATGATGTCCACCTCGGGGGCCTGCTCCACGTACAGCGCGGCGGCGCGGGCGCTGTAGTCGTCCGACATCTCCTTGGCGTAGCCGGTCGCGCTCACCTCCACCTCGGCCGACTCCACCGACAGGTATTCCCCGCCCAGCGACTTGACCTGGTCGGCGACCTCAGGGCGCGGGTCCGTCGCCCGGACGATCGCCCCCAGGCTTCCGGCCGCGCCGATCGCGGCGAGGCCGGCCACCCCGGCGCCCACGACCAGCACCTTGGCCGGCGGCACCTTGCCGGCCGCGGTGACCTGGCCGGTGAAGAACCGCCCGAAGGTGTGCGCCGCCTCCACGACGGCGCGGTAACCGGCGATGTTGGCCATCGAACTGAGCACATCGAGGGACTGCGCGCGGGAGATCCGCGGAACCGCGTCCATCGCGAGCGCCGTCACCGGCCGCCGCGCGAGCGCGTCGAGCAGGTCGGGGTTGTGCGCGGGGCCGAGCAGCGAGATCAGCGTCGAACCGTCGGACAGCAGCGCGATCTCCTCCGCGGAGGGCGCGTTGACCGCCAGGACGACATCGGATCCCCACACCTCGGGCCGGCTCCCGGTCTCGGCGCCGGCTTCCCGGTAGGCCTCGTCGGACAGGCTCGCGCCCAGTCCCGCGCCGGCCTCCACCACCACCCGATAGCCGAGGCCACGCAGCTGGGCGACCGTCAGGGCGGTGGCCGCCACCCGCGTCTCCCCGGCCCGTGACTCGGCGACGACGCCCACTCGTTGCCCTGACTGACTCATCAATGGGTCCTCTCTGGTCGGCGGTCCGCCTCGGATGAGGCAATGACTACCGGGAAGGTAGCCGCAGTTCGCCGGGGCGTGCGCCGGTGAAACCGGCACAGTCCCCGCGCCGCCGTTCCCGGCAGGCCGAAAACCACCTGCGTGGCCCGCATCGTCCCTGCTAGCGTCCGCGGTATGAGACGCCAAGGACAGACGACGACGCCGGAGTACGTCCCGGCGCGCTGACCGATGTCCGTAAGCGAAGCCCCGGGGCGGGTGCCCCGGGGCTTCGCCGTGTGGTCACCTGCCTCCGCTGTCCGCGAGGAGACCCACGATGCACGACCACCGCAGGCTCGGCCGCGAGCTGTCCCTGTTCGACACCGACCCGCTGATCGGCGCGGGCCTGCCCTACTGGCTGCCTGCCGGCGCGGCGGTGCGGCACGCGCTGGAGGAGTACATCCGCGAGGAGGAGCGCCGGGCCGGCTACCGCCATGTGTACTCACCCGCGCTGGCCAAGCGGGAGCTGTACGAGGTGTCGGGGCACTGGTCCCACTACAGCGACGACATGTTCCCGCCGATGGACCTCGGCGGCGAGCAGTTCGTCCTGCGGCCCAGCCTGTGCCCGCACCACGCGCTGATCTACCGCCGCCGCGCCCACAGCTACCGCGAACTCCCGCTGCGGATCGCCGAACTCGGCGGGATGTACCGATCCGAGCTGTCCGGGGTGCTCGGCGGCCTGACCCGGGTGCGGGCGATCCAGCTCAACGACGCCCATATCTTCTGCACCCTCGACCAGGTCGCCGACGAGGCCCGGGCGGCGCTGGCGATGATCGGGCGCGCCTGTGCGGCGCTGGGGATCGTGCCCGTGCGGTACCGCCTGTCGCTGGCGGGGCCCGGCGGGAAGTACGTCGGCGGCGCGGACAGCTGGCGGCGGGCCGCCGCCCTGCTCACCGACGCGCTGGACGCGTCCGGCCTGGCGTACGAGGCGCAGGAGGGCGAGGCCGCCTTCTACGGACCCAAGATCGACGTCCAGGTCGCCGACGCCGCCGGGCGGGAGAGCACCCTGTCCACCGTCCAGGTCGACTTCCACCAGCCCGAGCAGTTCGGCCTGGAATACGTCGGCGCCGACGGCGGGAAGCACCGCCCGGTGATGGTGCACCGCAGCATCGTCGGCAGCGTGGAGCGCGCGGTCGCCCACCTGGTCGAGCAGCACGGCGGCGCCTTCCCCGGCTGGCTGGCCCCGGTCCAGCTGGTCCTGCTGCCGCTCACCGAGGACGAGGTGCCGTACGCCGCCGCGCTGCTGGAACGCTGCCTCGGCCGCGGCCTGCGCGCCGAGATCGCCCACCCGGCGCAGGGCACCCTCGGCGCCCGGGTCAGGGCCGCGCGCCTTGCCCCCTACCAGGGCGTGATCGGCCCCCGCGAGGCCGCCGCCGGCGACCTGGCCCTGCGGCTGCGCGACGGGCGCAGGCCGGGGCCGCTGCCGGCCGCGGCAGCGGTGGAGCGCATCGCGGCCCTGGTACGCGCCCACAGCGCCGAGCTGTGGGACGACCAGGGCCGGGAGGGGTAAGGCGCGGGCGCGGCCCCCGGGCGAGGCCGGCCGTCAGCCCGGGGTGTCGCCATGGAGCGCCACGGCCCGGAGCGCCGAGCGCCGCGGGCCTCCGCCGGTATCTGCCCGGACATCACCCGCCTGCCCGCCCGCGTACGACACCGGCCGCGCCGCCGCCCGACCGCCCCGGGCGGCTGCCCGCGGGCCACGACCGCAGACCGCCCGGCCCCGGCGGCCCCGGGGCCGCGGGCCGTCAGCTGTGCTTGGCGGCGACCTCGAAGAGGAAGAAGAGGTAGGCCGCGAGCAGATGCGCGACCACCACGTAGACCAGCACCCGGGTGATCACCCCGCGCTGCTTGCGCTTCTCGGTGCCGTTGGTGGTCGGGACGACGGCCGGGGCGAGCGGTCGGGGGTCGTGCGGGGCGCTGTCGGCGGTCATGTCCGGTCTCCTCGTGGGGTGACGGTATGGTGCGCCGCGGTCCGCGCGGCGGCGGTACGGGGCGGCGCGCCGACGCACAGCGCGGACGTCTCGCTCTGCATCAGCGTGTGCACGAACAGCACATCGGCTCCCGCGCTCCCGGCGGCGGCCAGCTGGTGCGGCACCAGCGAGTCGAAGTGCGCGGAGTCCCCGGGGGCGAGGGAGTGGGTGCGCTCGCCGAGGGTCAGGTCGAGCGTGCCGCCGGTGACGTACAGCCACTCCTCGCCGGGGTGCACCCGCACCAGGGCGCGCTGCGACCCGGGCGGGATGTGCAGCCGCAGCGCCTGCATGGCCCGGCCGGTGCCGCCGGCCCGCCAGTACGTCCAGCCGCCGGCGGGTACCGCGGCCGCGTCGCCGCCGCGTACGATGGGGTCGGGTTCGCCCCCGGTCTCGCCGAGCAGGTCCGAGACGGTGGTCCCGTACATCCGGGCGAGTCCGAGCAGTACCGGGAGCGAGGGCTGACGCAGCCCGGACTCCAGCCGCGACAGGTGTGCCGCGGACAGCCCGGCCCGGCTCGCCGCGTTCTCCAGCGTCAGCCCGGCCGCCCGCCGCAGCTCCCGCAGCTGCGGGGCCAGGGCCAGGTCGTCGCCGGAGGCTGCGGGGGGCCGGTGGTCGGTGGCTGCCATGACTCCATGGAACAGCAGTGCATGCCTGAGGGGCAAAAGTTTTGCCCCAGAGGCAAATCATGCTGACCCGGCGCCGGCCGGGCGACGCGCACCGGCCGTGCGGCCGTGTTGCTGTTCCGGCAAGGAGGTTTGCCGCCGGGGTCCGCACCTGCCGATCATCGCGGCATGGAGGCAGACGATATGACGAACCCCTACCCGCAGATCCACCCGCACGCCGCGCCCGCCCGCCCCGAGGGGCGCTACGAGGTCGTGGTCGTCGGCGGCGGAGCCGCGGGCCTGGCCGGGGCGTCGACCCTGGCCCGCGCCCGCCGCTCGGTCCTGGTGATCGACGCGGGACACCCGCGCAACGCCCCCGCGGCCGGCGTCCACACCTATCTGGCCAGAGAGGGCACGCCGCCCGCCGACCTGCTCGCCGCCGGGCGCGCCGAGGTCGCCGGCTACGGCGGTGGGATCCGCCCGGGCACCGTCGCATCGGCCGAGCGCCGCCCGGAAGGGGACTTCCGCGTCACCCTGGCCGACGGCGCCGCCGTACTGGCCGACCGGCTGCTGGTCACCACGGGCCTGACCGACGACCTGCCCGCCGTCCCGGGACTCGCCGACGGGTGGGGCCGCGACGTGCTGCACTGCCCGTACTGCCACGGCTGGGAGGTGCGCGACCGGGCCGTCGGCATCCTGGGCACCGGACCCTTCGCGGTCCACCAGGCGCTGCTGTGGCGGCAGTGGAGCGACCGGATCACCCTCTTCCTGCACACCGCGCCCGAGCCGGACGCCGAGGCGTACGAGCAGCTGGCCGCCCGCGGCATCGCGGTCGTCGGCGGCGAGGTCGCCCGGCTGGTCGCCGACGGCGGCCGGCTCACCGGGGTGGAGCTGGCCGGCGGCCGGCGGATCCCCTGCGACGCCGTGGCGGTCGCCCCGCGCTTCACCGCCAACAGCGGCGTCCTGGAGGGACTCGGCCTCGAAGCCGAGGAGCAGGAGATGGGCGGCCACGTGATGGGCACCCGCATCCCCGCGGACCCGGTCGGCGCCACCGCCGTGCCCGGTGTGTGGGTGGCCGGCAATGTCGCCAGTCTGGCCGAGCAGGTGATCGGCGCGGCCGCCGCCGGAGTACGCGCGGGCGCGGCCATCAACGCCGACCTGGTCGCCGCCGACACCCGGCGCGCGGTGGCGGCGGCCCGTACGGCGCGCACGGGTGCCGGCGCCCTTGACGGCCCTGCCACCGCTCACAGCCCCAGGTAGGACAGCAGCTCGCGGGCGGCCGGGCTGTGCCGGCCGTCCGAGGGCAGCGCGACCGAGACCTCCCAGTTCTGGTCCTGCCGCCCCTTGAGCGGCACCACCGCCAGCGGCGCGGCCTGCTCCTTGCGGGAGATCGGCTGCGGCACCACCGCGATGCCGAGCCCGTGCCGCACCATGTCGATCAGGGTGTGCACGTCGTAGACCTCGACGCCGATCCGGCGCGGGGTGCCGCTCGCCGCGAAGGCGCGGTCGGTCAGCCGCCTGGCGCCCCAGTCCTGGTGCCAGTCCACGAACGTCTCGTCCGCCAGCTGGCCCCATTCCGCGTACGGTTCGCCCGCCAGCCGGTGCCCGGGGTCGCACAGCAGCACCATCGGCTCGCTGGTCAGCGGCAGCAGCCGCACCCCGTCGGGCGGCGGCCCCGGCAGTGTGATGAAGGCGAGGTCGAGCCGCCCGTCGGCGACGTGCTGCGCCATCACCGCCGACCCCGCCTGCCGCAGCCGCACCTCCACATTGCCGTGCTCGGCGCGGAAGCGGGCCAGCAGCGCGCCCACGTCGACGTTGACGCACTGCTCGGTGCCCACCGCGAGGCTGCCGCGCAGCAGCCCCTGCACCGCCGCGACGGCGTCCCCCGCCGCCCGCGCGGCGGCCAGCGTACGGGTCGCCTCGGCCAGCAGCGCCCGGCCCGCGCCGGTCAGTTCGACGCTGCGGGTGGTCCGGGTGAAGAGGGCGGCGCCCAGCTCCCGCTCCAGCGCGCGCACCGACGCCGACAGCCCCGACTGGGACACCACCATCCGCTGAGCGGCCCGGGTGAAGTGCCGCTCCTCGGCGACGGCGACGAAGTATTCGAGTTGCCGCAGTTCCATGATTGAGAAACCTAGTCGATGAATCCATCCGCTTTCTTCTATTGGACGGTTCACCCGGTCGGGGCCAGCATGGGTCACGGCCGTACGGCCACCACCGGGCCGCCTTCGAAGGAGCACCACCGTGGAGTACCGCAATCTCGGCCGCAGCGGATGCAGCGTCTCCGCGCTGTGCCTGGGCACCATGACCTTCGGCGCCGAGTCCGACGAGAAGACCGCGTTCGCCCAGCTCGACCGTTTCGTGGAGGCCGGCGGCACCTTCATCGACACCGCCGACGTCTACAGCGCGGGACGCTCGGAGGAGATCGTCGGCCGCTGGCTCGCCGACCGGCCGGCCGATGTCACCGACCAGGTGGTGATCGCCACCAAGGGCCGCTTCCCGATGGGCGCGGGACCCAACGACGCCGGGCTGTCCCGGCGGCACCTCGACCGCGCGCTCACCGCCTCGCTGCGCAGGCTCGGCGTCGACTCCGTCGACCTGTACCAGGTGCACTCCTGGGACCCGCTGACCCCGGTCGAGGAGACCCTGCGCTTCCTCGACGACGCGGTCCGCCAGGGCCGTATCCACTACGTGGGCCTGTCGAACTACACCGGCTGGCAGCTCCAGAAAGCCGTCGACACCGCCGACTTCCGCGGCCTGAGCCGCCCGGTCACGCTGCAGCCGCAGTACAGCCTGCTCAGCCGGGAGATCGAGTGGGAGATCACCCCGGCCTGCCAGTCCGAGGGCCTGGGCCTGCTGCCCTGGAGCCCGCTCGGCGGCGGCTGGCTCACCGGCAAGTACCGCCGCGACGAGCGCCCCACCGGCGCCACCCGGCTCGGCGAGGATCCCGGGCGCGGGGTGGAGGCGTACGAACGGCGGGCCGCCGCGCAGCGGACCTGGGACGTCGTGGACGCGGTGCAGTCGGTCGCCGAGGAGGCCGGGGCCACGATGGCGCAGGTCGCGCTGGCCTGGCTGCTCGACCGTCCGGCGGTCACCTCGGTCATCCTCGGCGCCCGCACCGTCGAGCAGCTCGACGACAACCTCGGCTCCTCCGACCTGCGGCTGACTCCCGGGCAGACGGCCCGCCTCGACCGCGCCAGCGACCCGGGCGCCGCCGACTACCCCTACGGCGTCCCGGGAGCGGACCAGCGCAGCCGCCGCATCGAGGGCGGTCGCTGACCGGCCCCGCGTGACCCCCGGCGGCAGCGCGTCGCCGGGGGGCGTGCGCCGTGCGGCACGCGCCGGGCGGACGCTTCCGCACGCCGCTTACCGCGGTGCGGCCGAACCGGATTGAATGGGGTCATACCGGCTGTCAGCAGGGAGCCCCCGATGACCGACCGCCCCACCGCCGAAATAGTCTTCGACGCGCCCTTCGCCGACCGCTCGGCCTGGGCGGTCGGCCGCAGCTCCGCCTATCCCGGGGACGGGCGCAATCCCGGTGACAACAAGCTCGACCGGATCGGCCCCGACTGCGGCCCCACCGCTGACGGGGTCTTCGCCGCCCGCCGCACCCGCGGCGGCACCTGGCACGCCGCACTGGTCTCCACCGAATACGCCCCCGGCGGCTTCGAACTGCTGCCGGGCGACGAGCTGACCGCCACCTGCGTCGTCCACGACGTCCAGGGCGCCTGGCCCGCGCTGTGGACCTGGGGGCGCGACACCGGCGGCCGGTCGCAGCCCGGGCACGGCGAGATCGACGCCTTCGAATACCATCCCACGAACCCCGGCCTGCTGGAACTGACCAACCACGTCCGCCCGGCCGCCTGTTACGCCGAGGACGCCGTCACCGCGGGCCGTCCGTTCGCGCTGCGGGTGGTCTTCGGCGCCGTGAGCGTCGAGTGGTACGCCGACGAGCGGCTGCTCTTCGCCGACCGGCGCGGGGTCGGCCCGCACTGGCGCGCCTGGCCGATCGTCTGCGTCAGCGTGGCCGCGGGCCGCTACGGCCATCTGCCCCCGCTGCCCGGCACCGACGAGCTGGAGTGGCAGTGCACGGCGCTGACCGTGCGCCGCCCCGTCCCTGCCGGCACCGCAGCCACCGGAACAGTTTCGGATCACCCGGCATGATCACGCGCGGGCCGGGCAGGTGCACCCATGACACCCTTGCGGGACAGGGGTCCCTTGCTTGTGAATTTGCATGAATTCCCGCGAATCGGATGGATCGGAGTCGGTGCGATGACCGGGCGGCAGTCGGCGGACACGGATCAGGGTGCGACCAGTGGGGCGAGTATGAGCGACGGTACGACCACGAGCGCCGCCGATGTCGTGCGCGGCGCTCCCTGCTGGGTCAGCCTGACGGCGCGGGACCTCGCCGCCGCGGAGAAGTTCTACGGCACGGTGCTCGGCTGGGAGTTCCGCTCGACGACGCTCGGCGAGCGCTTCGCCGTCGCGGTGACCGACGGCCGCCCGATCGCCACGATCGGCGCGGTCGCCGGCGACATGCAGGTCGCGGTGGGCTGGACCCCGTTCTTCGCGGTGGCCCAGGCGGACGAGGCGACCGCCAGGATCCGGGAGCGCAGCGCCACCGTGGCCCTCGGCCCGGTGTCCTTCGCCTCCGGGCGCGCGGTGCTCGCCGCCGACCGCGACGGAGCGGTCTTCGGCGTCTGGGAGGGCCGGCTGCCCGGCGGCTGGCAGTCCTGGCACGACCGCGGCCCGGTGGTCGTACGCCTGCGCACCAGGGACTCCTTCGAGGCGGCCATCTTCTACGGCGGCGTCCTGCAATGGGCCGAAGAGGGTGAGGGCTGCTGCACCGTCTCTTACGAGGAGGACCGGGCCGAGGTCGTCGTCCGCAGCTGCGGTGACGCGGTGGCCCGGATCTCCTCCGGCGCGATCGAGGCGGCCCCCGACCCGGCGATCCGCCCGCACTGGGCGGTGCATTTCGCGGTCGACGATGTGGATGTACGCGTCGAGGCCGCCCGCTCGCTGGGCGGCACGGTGATCGCCGCCGGGACGGCGGGTCCGGCCGGCGCGTGGGCCGATCTGCGCGACCCGGACGGCGGGCTGTTCACGGTGTTCTCCCGGCAGCCGCGTCCGGCGCGATCGCCCGCCTGACGCGGTCCGCCACCCCGGCGGCCCGGAGCGGGCGGGGCGTACGCCGCGAGGCGGGCGGCGGCGGTGGGTCCGGCAGCAGCTGGGCGTCTATCAGCGCGTCCAGCTGGTCCTTGAACCGCTGATTGGGCCCCGGCGTCGTGCTTCCCGGGTCCGTGCCTCCCGGGGCTGTGTCCTGCGCCGACATGACCAAGCGTGGCGGATCCGCCATGGCCTGCCCTCCTGACGTACCGGATGACGACTGGACTCAGAATATACACGAACGGTCGTGCTAAAAATTGGCCGCGCCGTACCGGCACTGCCCTTGCCCCGCCCCGGGGGTCAGGCGCGGTCGGCCGGCAGCAGCGCGGGGTCGGTCGCCGTGTCCCGCAGCCGGTTCAGTATGCCCGTGGCCGCCATCCGGTACCCGGCGTCGTCACCGTGCAGCACCGACTCCCCGTTGGCCATCTCCATCAGCGCGCAGATCTCGAAGACCAGCTGCGCCCGGTCGGCGTCCTGCCGCGCCTCGCCCGCCTGCTGCGCCTCCCGCAGGGTCTGCTCCAGGAAGGAGAACCAGTTCCTGCGGGCCGCCGCGATCGTGTCGTGCAGCCTGCCGGGGCGCGCGTCGTACTCGGCGGCGGCCGAGTAGAAGAAGCAGCCGCCGGGGAAGACCCGGGTCTGCGAATAGGCCAGCCAGCCGTCGCACAGCCGCCACAGCCGGTCCATGCCGTGCGGCAGTTCGTGCGCCGGGTGCACCACGTGTTCGAGGAAGATCCTGATGGCGGTGCGTACGGTCGCCAGTTGCAGGTCCTCCTTCGACCCGAACAGCGCGAAGACCCCGCTCTTGCTGAGCCCCAGGTCGCCGGCGAGCCGCCCGACCGTCAGCCCGTCGAGGCCCTCGACCGACGCGACCGAGACGGCGCGCTCCAGCACCAGCCGCCGGGTCTCGTTCCCGCGCGCGACCCGGCCGTCCACGCGGGCGCCGCTCCTCGTGGCCGCCACTGGAACCTCCGCCGTGTCGCGCCGCCTGTCACCGAATCCGCCGCGCTCCAGCGTACGCGAGCCGGTGCACGACCGTGCGGCCAGTGGGGCGGCGCGGGCCGGCGGCGGCGCCGGCCCGCGGCCGTGCTCAGCAGATCCGCGGCAGCTGCTCGCCCACCGGCAGGTCGACGACCCGGGTGCCGCCGAGGCCGGTACGGGCCACGACCATGCCCGGGTGGTCCGCGACCGCCGCACCGATCACCCGCGCCCGCGCGCCGAGCGGATGCGCGCGCATCGCCGCGAGGACGGCGTCCGCGTGCTCGCGGGGCACGAAGGCGACGAGCTTGCCCTCGTTGGCGACGTACATCGGGTCGAGCCCGAGGATCGCGCAGGCGTTGGCGACGGCCGGCGGCACCGGGACGCTGCGCTCCTGGATGACGACGCCGACCCGGGCGGCGGCGGCGATCTCGTTGAGCGCGGCGGCCAGGCCGCCCCTGGTGGGATCGCGCAGCACGTGCAGATCGGGGGTGACCGCGAGCATCGCGTCCACCAGCCCGCCCAGGGCCGCGCAGTCGCTCTCGATGTCCACGCCGAATTCCAGGCCCTCGCGCACACTCATGACGGCCACACCGTGCGCGCCGATCTCACCGCTGACGATCACCACGTCACCGGGCACGACCCGCTGCGGACGCAGGTCCACCCCGGCCGGGATCAGCCCGATGCCCGCGGTGTTGATGTAGACGCCGTCGCCGTGCCCGGCCTCGACGACCTTGGTGTCTCCGGTGGCCACCTCGACGCCCGCGACCCGCGCCGCCGCGCCGATCGCCTCGGCGACCCGGGCCACCACCGGCATCTCCACGCCCTCCTCCAGGATGAAGGCGCACGACAGATACGCGGCCCTGGCGCCGCTCATGGCCAGGTCGTTGACGGTGCCGTTGACTGCCAGCGCACCGATGCTCCCGCCGGGGAAGAACAGCGGGCGGACCACGTAGGAGTCGGTGGAGAAGGCCAGCCGCGTCCCGCCGAGCGTGACGGCCGCCGCGTCGCCGAGCTGCGCCAGCACCTCACCGCCGAAGGCCGGCGCGAAGATGTGCTCGACGAGTTCCGCGGACAGCGCACCGCCGCCGCCGTGGCCCATCACCACCCGCGGCTGGTCGCGCAGCGGCGCGGGGCACGTCCACGACAGCATGTCCACAGGGGCCGCGGCTGCGGGCGCCGGAAGGGTCTCAGACAACGGGGCTCGCCTCCAGGCGCGGGGAGGCGACATCGAGCCGCCGGTAGAGGTAGTAGGCGGCGCACGCGCCCTCGCTCGACACCATCGTGGCGCCCAGCGGGGTGCGCGGGGTGCACACGGACCCGAACGCCTCGCACTCGTGCGGCTTGAGCAGGCCCTGCAGCACCTCGCCGGCCCGGCAGGCGGCGGGTTCCAGGGTGGTGATGCCGGAGACCGAGAAGCGGTGCTCCGCGTCGAAGTCGCGGTAGCGCGCGGAGAGCCGCCATCCGCTGTCGGGGATCACCCCGATGCCCCGCCACGCCCGGTCGGTCACCTCGAAGACGTCGTCGAGCATCGCGCGGGCGGCCGGGTTCCCCTCGTCGAGCACCGCCCGCCGGTAGGCGTTCTCCACCGCGTGCTCACCGCGTTCCAGTTGCAGGACCGTGCGCCGTACGCCCTCCAGGATGTCCAGCGGCTCGAATCCGGTCACCACGATCGGGACCCGGTACCGCTCGGCCAGCGCCGGGTATTCGCCGGTGCCCATCACGCTGCACACATGCCCGGCGGCGAGGAAGGCCTGCACCCGGCAGGCGGGGGAGCGCATGATCGCCTCGATCGCCGGGGGCACCCGCACGTGCGAGACCAGCAGGCTGAAGTTGCGGATGCCGAGCCTGCGCGCCTGGTAGACCGTCATCGCGTTGGGCGGGGCGGTGGTCTCGAAGCCGATGCCGAAGAAGACCACCTGCCGGTCCGGGTTCTGCCGCGCGATGCGCAGCGCGTCGAGCGGTGAGTAGACCACCCGCACGTCGCCGCCCTCGCTGCGCACCCCGAACAGGTCGCGGCCGGTGCCGGGAACCCGCAGCATGTCACCGAAGGAGCAGAAGATCACCCCGGGCCGCGAGGCGATCTCCAGCGCCTTGTCGATCACTTCGAGCGGGGTCACGCACACCGGGCAGCCGGGGCCGTGGATCAGCTCCACCTCGTCGGGCAGCAACTGGTCGATGCCGTGCCTGATGATGGTGTGGGTCTGGCCTCCGCACACCTCCATCAGCGCCCACGGCCTGGTCACCGCGGCGTGGATGCTGTCCAGCAGCCGCCGCGCCAGCTCGGGGTCCTGGAATTCGTCGATGTACTTCACCGCCCCGCCTCCCGCGGTCCGCCCAGGCCGTCGAGGTGGTCGAAGGCGGCGCCGCCCGCCTGCGTCGCGGCCTCCCAGGGGTCGCCGAACTCCTCCTGGAGCATGCCGAGTTCGGCGAAGAGGTCGAGGGTGCGGCGGGCCGACTCCTCGTCGAGCCGCTGCAGGGCGAACCCCACGTGCACGATGGCGTACTCACCGACCTTGAGGTCCGGCAGGTACTCCAGGCACACCTCCTTGACGACACCGCCGAAGTCGACGCTGGCCATCGTGGTGCCGTCCCGTTCCTCGATCTCCAGCACTTTGCCGGGTACCGCCAGGCACATGGGTCCTCCTCGCTGTGGGGGGCGATCCTTCGTCCATCGGGGCGCGGGCGGTCAGCCGTCCGTCCGCCGCGCCGCGACCATCAACTGGCCCAGCGCCAGGCCGCCGTCGTTCGGCGGGACCAGCCGGTGCAGCAGCACGGTGAAGCCGTCCGCGCGCAGCGCGCCGGCGCACAGCCCGGTGAGCAGCGCGTTGCCGAACACCCCGCCGGTCAGGGCGACGGTCCCAAGGCCGTGCCGGGCGCGCGCGGCGGCGCAGCCGCGCACCACCAGGGCGGCCACCGCCGCGTGGAAGCGGGCCGCGACCGTACCGGCCGGGGCGCCGTCCCGCAGGTCGGCTGCGACGGCGGCCAGGACGGGGCCGGGGGCGGCGATCAGTTCGGCGTCCTTCGCCCCGCCGGGGCGCAGACCGAACGCGTACGCCCCGCTGCCGCCGGCCGTCAGTGCGGCGGCCTCCAGCTCGACGGCGGCCTGCGCCTCGTACCCGGCCAGCTGGCACACCCCGGCGAGCGAGGAGACCGCGTCGAAGAGCCGCCCCATGCTGGAGGTCGGGACGCAGTTCACCTCGCGCGCCAACTGCTGTCCCAGGACCCGCAGTTCGTCCGGCGGGCAGGCCGCGACCGGGGCCAGCGCGGCGTCCCAGGCGATGCCCGCGGCCCGCAGATGCGCCAGCGCCATCCGGTACGGCCGCCGCACCGCCGCGTCGCCGCCGGGCAGCGGTACGTACTCCAGCCGGCAGAAGCGGTCGAAGCCGTCGTAGTCGGCGAGCAGGAACTCCCCGCCCCACACCGCTCCGTCGTCGCCGTAACCGGTGCCGTCGAAAGCCACCCCGATGACCCGCCGGCCGCCGTCGAGACCGTGCTCGGCCATTGCGGAGGCCACATGGGCGTGGTGGTGCTGCACGCGCAGCAGCGGGCGCCCGCCGCAGTGCCGCTCGGCCCACCGGCCCGACGCGTAGCGCGGGTGCCGGTCGGCGGCGAGCAGCTCCGGGCGTACCGCCGTGATCGACTCCAGCTGCCGCCGCGCCCGCTCGAAGGCGCCCACCGTGGCCAGGCCGTCCATGTCGCCGATGTGCGCGGAGAGCCAGCCGCGGCGCCCCTCGCCGAGGCAGAAGGTGTTCTTCAGGTCGCCGCCGACGGCGAGCGCCGGCCGCACCGGGACCGGCAGCGCGACCGGCAGCGGGGCGTACCCGCGCGACCGGCGGACCACGGACGGCGCTCCGTCGCTCACGCGCACCACGGAGTCGTCGCACGGCACGCGGATCGCCCGGTCGTGGGTGAGGAAGGCGTCGGCCAGCGGCGCCAGCCGCTCCAGCGCTTCGGCGTCACCGGTGACGATCGGCTCGCCCGAGACATTGCCGCTGGTCATGACGAGCGTGCCGGGACCGGGCGGATCGCCCGGCAGGCCCAGCAGCAGATGGTGCACGGGCGTGTAGGGGAGCATGACGCCGATGTCGGGGCTCCCCGGCGCCACCGCGGCGTGGCGCGGTCCGCGCCGCCCGCGCAGCAGCACCACCGGCCGTACCTGGCCGGTGAGCAGCGCCCGCTCCTCCGGGCCGGTCCTGGCGAGCCGCTCGGCGCCGGCCAGGTCCCGCACCATCAGCGCGAACGGCTTGTCACCGCGGGCCTTGCGCCGCCGCAGCAGCGCGACCGCGGCGGAGTTGTCCGCGTCGCAGGCCAGGTGGTAGCCGCCGATCCCCTTGACCGCCACCACCGCCCCTGCCGCGAGCAGCGCCCGCGCCGCACCGACCGGGTCGCCGCCCGCGTCCCGGGCGCCCGGGACGACCAGCCGCAGCCGCGGTCCGCAGTCGCGGCAGGCGATCGGCTGGGCGTGGAAGCGCCGGTCGGCCGGGTCGGCGTATTCCGCCGCGCACGCGGCGCACATCGGGAAGCCGCCCATCGTGGTGTGCTCGCGGTCGTACGGCAGGCCGGTCACGATGGTCAGCCGCGGCCCGCAGTTGGTGCAGCTGATGAAGGGGTGCCGGTGGCGCCGGTCGCCGGGGTCGGTGAGTTCGGCGAGGCAGTCGGCGCAGGTCGCGGTGTCGGGCGGGACCAGGGTGCGGACCGGCCCGTCCCGGTGCGAGGCGACGATGGCGAAGCCGGAGCCGCCGGTGACGGCCAGGTCGTGGTGGTCGACCGAGTCCACGGCCGCGAGCGGCGGCGCGCCCGCCGCGATCCCCGCGCAGAAGCGGGCCACGGCCGCCGCGGCGCCCTCCACTTCGGCGACGACCCCGTCACCGGTGTTGGTGACCTGCCCGGACAGCCCGAGACCGGTCGCGAGCGCGTGGACGTAGGGCCGGAAGCCGACGCCCTGCACGACTCCGCGCACCGTCACCCGGCTGCGCCGCCGCGGTCCTGCCGTGCCCACGGCGGCCGGGGTCATGACGCGCCGGGCACCGCGGCGTGCAGCCCGGGGCGGGAGTGCCCGTGGTCGTCGTCGCCGTAGGGGTGGGCGTGGCCGCGGTGGTCGTCATCGCCGTGGTGGTGATCGGCCCCGCCGTGGTGGTGGCCGTGGGAGCCGGAGCGCGCCATGACCGGGGCGTGCACCGGCGCGCCCGCGCCGGCCGCCGCCGCCCGGTCCAGCAGCGCACCGGCCTGCTCCCCGGTGCGTACCGAGGTCAGCAGCACCTCCACCCCGGGGTTGACCTGCTCGACGTGCGCGCGGAAGGCCGCCTCGTCGAAGTCCACCGCGTCGGCGAGGTCGGTCTTGGTCACCACCACCAGATTCGCCAGGCCGAAGGCCGTCGGGTACTTCAGCGGCTTGTCCTCGCCCTCGGTCACGGAGGCGAGCACCACCCGCAGCGTCTCGCCGAGGTCGTAGGAGGCGGGGCACACCAGATTGCCGACGTTCTCCACGAACAGCAGCGCGGTGGCGTCGGGCAGCCAGCCCTCCAGGTGGCGGCCGAGCATCGCGGCCTCCAGATGGCACAGCCCGTCGGTGAGCACCTGCTTGACCGGCGCGCCCGACCTGGCCAGCCGCTTCGCGTCGTTCTCGGTGGCCAGATCGGCGGTCAGCGCGGCCACGCGCAGCCCGCGCCGCCCGGCCAGCAGCAGCTCCTGCTCCAGCAGCGCGGTCTTCCCGCTGCCCGGGCTCGACAGCAGATTGACCACGGTGGTGCCGCGGGCCGCGAGGGCGGTACGCAGCTCGTGCGCGCGGACGTCGTTCCCGGCGAGCACGGCCTGTTGCAGGTCAAGCACACGGCACATCGTTCAGCGCTCCTCGCGGATCGGGTCCCGGGCGGGTTCGCCCGGTGTGCCGTCGTCCCACTGCACGGCGGCGATCTGCAGCTCACGGCCCGACAGGAGCGCGGCGGCGGCGGTGCCGCACGCGGGACAGCACAGGTCGGGCGGCATCCCCACCGCCCACTCGTCCGCGCACGGCAGGCACCTGGCGCGCCCCGGCACGGTCTCGGTCACCAGACGCGCGCCGTGCAGCACCGTGCCGGCGCACCCCAGGGTGAAGCTGAACGACAGCGCGTCGGGGACGACGCCGGCGAGTTCACCGACCCGCAGACGCACCGACCGTACGGCGGTGGCGCCTGCGGCCTGCGCGGCCTCCTCCACCTGCCCGATCACCGCCATCGCGATGGACATCTCGTGCACCGTCGTCATCCCCTGCCGGCCTGTCGCCCCGCCCCCACTAAAGGGTGCGCGGCCGGTGTCCGGTGGCCGCCACGCCGCCGGCGCGGCCGGAGGCGACCCGTTCGGCGCAGCGCCGCCGGGCCGCGTCCGGCGCGCCGGTCACATCGCGCGCATCCGCAGATAGCGCCGGACGTCCGGGAGCATCTGGACGACCGCCGCGGCAGCGGCGGCAGCCGCCGCGCCGACGGCGCCGAGGGCCAGGATCTTCTTCACGATGAGTTCCTCTCCTGCGTGAGCACGAAGTCCGTGTCCTGCCCGGGTTCGCCGAGCAGTTCGAGCACCAGGCGGACCGCTTCGGGCACCGCCGCGGCGACGGCGGGGCTGAGCCCGACGCCCTCCTCGACGCCGGCCGGTTCGCACCCGACGACCAGCACCCGGCCGGGCGGTGTGCCGCCGGTGCCCGCGCACAGCGTGCCCATCAGGGCGAGCACCGCGTCGGGCGTCATCCGGTGGCCGTCGAGCACGGCGTCGGGGTGCTCCACCTCGCCGCACTCCCCGGCGTCCAGGACGTAGAGGGTGCCGGGCACGCCGCCGCGGGCGGTGGCGTCGACCAGGACGAAGGTGCCGTAGCCGTCGAGCAGTTGATAGGCGAGGTGGACGCCCCGCACCCCGGCGTCCACCGTCTCGACGCCGTCGGGCAGCCGCAGGGTGGCCAGCCGCCGTACGGTCTCGACGCCGAAGCCGTCGTCGCCGAGGAAGATGTTGCCGACGCCTGCCACCAGCGTCCGGCCGGGCGGGCCGGTCATGCGTCCTCCAGCACGGTGACCTCGTCGGGCTGGAAGTACAGGAATCTGCCCTGCTCCCGGCGGATGTCCGCGCCCGGGTCGCCCTCCACCGTGACGGCCAGGTGCACCCCGCCGTCCACGTCGTGCAGCACCGCCTCGACCAGCGCGCTGCGGCCGTGCAGGAAGAGGTCCTGCGCGTCGGTGCGCCGCAGCCCGGGGCGCAGCGCGACCCGGCTGCCCGCGCCCACCGAGCGGCCGCCGACGAGGACGCGGTCGGTGTCCGGGTCGACCGCGGCGTCGGCCGCCGGGTTCCACCAGGGGGTGTCCGGGGCCGTCAGCAGGCCGGTGCCGCCGGGCGCCGCCGGCTGCCCGGTGGCCTCGCGCAGCGACCGGACGGCGCCGTGCAGCCGCTCCAGTACCTCGGGCGGCATCGTGTCGGCCAGGTCGATCACGGCGGCGGCCCGCGCGTCGGTGCCCCGGGCCTCGCGCTTCTCCTGGTCGGTCAGCGCGGACGTGCGCAGCGCCAGGATCTCGTCGATCTCCAGCGAATCGTAGAGCGCCCCCGGGCTCTCCGGGGCGATGGCCGGATGGTCCTCCAGGATGATCGGCGAGGACAGCACCACGTCGGCGCGGCCGTCGCGGCCGGCCAGCACCGGCCAGGTGTGCACGTTCTCGCACGCCGCCGCGGCGCCGGCCGCCCACTGCGGGGGGTCGGCCGGCGACAGGAAGGAGCCGGCGTCCAGGCCCAGCATCAGGTGGGCCGAGACCAGCGCGCGGGGCAGCGCCGCCGCCCGGTCGGCGCCGCCGTCCGGGGGCCGCCAGTCCGCGGTGTTCTCGACGACCGCGGTGAGCCGCCGCACCGCGTAAGGCCCCGGCAGTTCGGCCGCGGACAGCACGATCCGCCCGCGCACCTCCGCGCGGGTGCACAGCAGGCGGCCGGCGAGCCGGCCGCCCTCGTACACCTCCTCGGTCTCCTCGCACGCCGGTCGGTCGAAGGGGAAGGCGTACTCGGCGCCGCCGAGGTCCGCCACCGGTACGGCGATCTCGACCCGCTCCTCGACGCCCTCGTCCCACGGCGTCAGGACCCGGTCGGCCAGTTCGAGCGCGGCCACGGTCTCGAAGCCGCCGCCGTCCAGCGCGCGCTGGACCGTACGCCGCCTGGCGTGCAGGAAGCGCAGCTCCGCGAACAGCCGCGCGCCGCCGCGCGGCTCCATCAGGCACTCCGTGCGCTGGAAGGAGTGCTCGCCGCTGTCGGCGCCCCACTGCGGCGGCACCAGCACACCGAACTGCCAGCGCATCCGGTTCTTCGCAGCGGACGCCCGGTAGGGGTAGAGGACGTACCCCTCGAAGAGCACCGCGTCGGCGACGGCGCGGGCGGCGTCGAAACGGCTCCCTGCCCCGGTCACGACGCCGCCTCCGCCACCAGCGGCGCGGCCTGGGCCGACGCGAGAAGCGACTCCACGGTCGCCTCCCACGAGGGCAGCGCCTGCCGCGAGCGGAAGGCCAGCAGCGCGTCCATCGTGGCGCGCGGCAGCCGGACCCAGCCGCAGCCGGGGAAGTGCTGGTCGATCATCTCCCGCCAGACCGCGACGGGCATGCCGAACGACGCCTCCCGGTCCCACGGGACGGGCTCCACCCGGAAGCCGCCCGCGCCGCTGAAGACCGTGCCGGCGAACAGCATCAGCAGCGGCACCTCGCCGCCCTCCAGCGCCCGGAAGTACCGGGTCGCCGCCACGTCCAGGTCGTAGCTGCACGGCACCGGCAGATCCACCTCGGTCTCACCGGTGAAGCCCGGTACGACCAGCGACACCTGCGCGAACTGCAGCGGCAGCAGGGTGCTGCCCCAGCGGGCCCGCTCGCCGAACAGGTCGGCGAGCCCCGCGGCCTCCGCCGGCTCGTAGCCGCGGCGGGCCGGCTCGATGCGGAACTGGCAGCGCAGCGCCATCGCGTGCACCCGGGTGCCGGGCGCCGCGGTGATGCGCAGCCGGAAGACCAGCGTCGGCCCCGCCGCGTAGCGGTCGGCCCGCACCCCTGAGCAACTGAAGGAGAGCTCCGTCATCGCGGTTCCTCCCCGCGCAGCGGCCGGGCGCGCCGGGCGACCTCGGCGAAGAAGCCGGCCAGCGCCGCCCGCGCCTCGGCGCCCCCGTCGAAGCCCTGCCAGTGCAGCCGCATCCGGCCCACCAGCTCGTAGCACACGTCGATCGGCACCAGGAAGCACGCGTGGCCGTCCCGGCCTCGGCGCATCAGCAGCGCCTCCACGTCCGGCCGCAGCTCCGCCGCAAGCCGGGTCCTGCCCAGCACCTGCTGCCAGGTGCGCGGGTCCAGCTCGCTCTCGGTGGCGCCCGCCGGGCTCGGATAGAGCGCGACGAGGCGGTCCAGGGCGGCGTTGCGGAAGAAGAAGGCCACGCCGACCGGGATCTGGAGCACCTCCCACGCACTGTCGTCCACGGTGTGCGCCGGGTCGCTGAGATAGCGGTCGGGCACCGTACGGAACCGCCCGCCGGCCGCGCCCGCGTTCTCGAACAGCATCGCGCAGGCGACGCAGGCGCAGGCCAGCTCGCGCTTGGCGCTGTCCACCAGGTGCCGGTGGGCGCCGTCGGCGACCTCCGTCCCGCACAGCGTGCACCGCTCGGGCCGCGGCGGCGCGGGAGCGGTGAACCGGCGCAGGCCCGCCGGCACCGCGGGGGCCGGGAGCACGGTCATGAAGCGTTCACCGTGCTCGGCCGCGGCGCGATCTGCAGCAGCACCGGTGCGCCCTTCGCCGCCGGCTCCAGCTCGACGGCCGTGACCTCGGCCGCGAAGCACGCCAGCGCGTCCTCGACGGAGGTGCGCGCCGCCGCGTCGGTGCTCGGGCAGCCGCAGCCGCCCTCCGCGGTGGAGCGCACCCGCAGCAGGCCGCTCCCGGCGTCGAAGCCCACCAGCTCGACCGGAAGCCGGAGCAGCGCGCGGTCGATCCTGGCCTCCACCGGCTCGGGGTGCAGACCGTGCAGCACCAGCATCCCGGCGACCAGCTCGTCGCCCAGCAGCCGTTCCAGCGCCTGCGGACCGGTCTGGCCCGCCAGCGCCAGGACCCGGGCGAGGCCCGCGCCGTAGAAGTCCATCAGCGCCCGCACCAGCTCCTCCGCCGCACCGCACACCGCGCGGTCACCGGTCGCCGCGAGCCGGTCGAGGATCTCCTCGACCTGCCGGCCGGCCTGCTCGGCGGTGCGCGCCGGGCGGGCGGTCATCCGCCCATCCCGCTCAGGCCGGTCGGCACATGCATCTTCTGCACGGTCCTGCCGCCGCCGACGTACATGTGGACGCCGCACGGCAGACACGGGTCGAAGCTGCGCACCGCCCGCATGATGTCGATGCCCTTGAAGCTGTCCGGCGTGTTCTCCTCGAAGATCGGCGTGTTCTGCACGGCGTCCTCGTACGGACCCGGCGTGCCGAACGAGTCACGGGTGCTGGCGTTCCACGGCGTCGGGGGATAGGGGTGGTAGTTCGCGATCTTGCCGTCCCTGATCACCATGTGGTGCGACAGGACCCCGCGCACCGCCTCGGTGAAGCCGACCCCCAGGCCCTCGTCCGGCACCTCGAACTTCTCCCACGTCTGGGTCCGCCCCGCGCGGACCTCCGCCAGACCCTTCTCCGCGAAGTGCAGCGCGACGGCCGCCGCGTACGCCTGGAAGTAGGTGCGGGCGCGGTTGCGCTCCAGGGCGTTGCTCCACTTCGGGATCTTCCACTCGAAGCTGGTCTCGGGCTTCGTCATCGTCCTGGGCAGGTTGATGACGACGCTGTGGCCGGTCGCCTTGACGTAGCCGATGTCGACCAGGCCCGACAGGGCGGTGGACCACAGGCGCGCGATGGGGCCGCCGCCGGTGTCCAGCGCCAGGTGGTCCTTGCCGTCGAACCAGCGAGGGGACATCACCCAGCTGTACTTGTCGTCGAAGTTCCGCTTCTGCGGCGCCGGGATGGTGTGCTGGTTCCAGGGGTGCCGCGGGTCGACCGGGTTGCCGAGCGGGTCGTGGGTGACGAACTGCTCCTGGCCCTCCCAGTCCTTGTAGTACGAGCTGCCGAGCAGGATCCGGATGCCGAGGTTGATCTCGGTGAGGTCGTTGGTGACCAGCTTGCCGTCCACGACGATCCCGGGGGTGACGAACATCCGCCGTCCCCAGTCCGTCATGTTGCGGTAGGTGAAGTCGCAGTGGTCCGGGTCGTTGAGCGCGCCCCAGCAGCCCAGCAGGACCCGCCGCCGGCCGACCTCCTCGTAACCGGGCAGCGCCTCGTAGAAGAAGTCGAAGAGGTCGTCGTGCAGCGGGACGACGCGCTTCATGAACTCCACGTACCGCATCAGCCGGCTGAGGTAGTCGGTGAACAGCTGCACCGAGGCGATGGTGCCGACGCCGCCCGCGTAGAGGGTGGACGGGTGCACATGGCGCCCCTCCATCAGGCAGAACATCTCCCGCGTGTACCGGCTCACCTGGAGCGCCTCGCGGTAGAACTCGCCCTCGATCGGGTTGAGCGAGCGCATGATGTCGGCGATGGTCCGGTACCCGTGCTCGCCGGCGTGCGGCGCCTCGGTCCGCTCGGCCAGCTCCAGCACACCGGGGTTGGTCTCCTTGACCATCCGCTCGCAGTAGTCCACCCCGACCAGGTTCTCCTGGAAGATGTTGTGGTCGAACATGTACTCGGCGGCCTCGCCAAGGTTGATGATCCACTCGCCCAGATGCGGCGGCTTCACCCCGTAGGCCATGTTCTGCGCGTACACCGAGCACGTCGCGTGGTTGTCGCCGCAGATGCCGCAGATCCGGCTGGTGATGAAATGCGCGTCCCGCGGGTCCTTGCCGCGCATGAAGACGCTGTAGCCGCGGAAGACCGACGAGGTGCTGTAGCACTCGGCGACCTTCTTCTGCTTGAAGTCGATCTTCGTGTGGATGCCCAGGCTGCCCACGATCCGGGTGATCGGGTCCCAGGACATCTCCACCAGGCCGCTGCCGTCCCCGGCCGCCTTCGTCGTCGGTGATGCCATCGTCTTGTGCCGTGCCCTTCACTGGGTGCGAGTCGGATCCAGTCCGATGCGTGTGCCGCCGGTACGTCCGTGGCCGGCGTGGCCGCGGCTGTTCTGCGGTGCTGCGGTGCCGGTCACCACGGGGGCCGGTAGCCGGTGGTGAGCGTGTCGCCGCGGCTGCGCCACTTGGGCTCGGCGTCCAGCGTGTGCACGGTGACCGCCCGCAGCCTGCGGATGACCGAGCCGTACGCGGCGCTGGCGGTGCTCGACAGCTTGCCGCCGGGCGGTTCGTCCATGAACGGCATGAACTTGTCGGGGAAGCCCGGCATCGTGCAGGCGATACAGATCCCGCCGACGTTCGGGCAGCCGCCGATCCCGTTCATCCAGCCGCGCTTGGGTACGTTGCACTTCACCACCGGCCCCCAGCAGCCCAGCTTGACCAGGCACTTGGGGGAGTCGTACGTGGTGGCGAACTGCCCCTGCTCGTAGTAGCCCGCCCGGTCGCAGCCCTCGTGGACGGTGGCCCCGAAGAGCCAGGCCGGCCGCAGCTGCTCGTCCAGCGGGATCATCGGGGCGGCGCCGGTCGCCTGGTGCAGCAGGTAGACCAGCGTCTCGGCGAAGTTGTCCGGCTGGATGGGGCAGCCCGGCACACACACGATCGGGATCCCCGCGCCGGACTTCCAGTCCCAGCCCAGATAGTCGGGCACGCCCATCGCGCCGGTCGGGTTGCCCGCCATCGCGTGGATGCCGCCGTAGGCCGCGCAGGTGCCGATCGCGACCACGGCGAGCGCCTTGGGCGCGAGCCGGTCGATCCACTCGCTGGTGGTGATCGGCTGACCGGTTGCGGGGTCGTCGCCGAAACCGCACCAGTAGCCCTCGGCCTTGATCGCCTCATTGGGGATCGAGCCCTCGATGACCAGCACGAACGGGTCGATCTCGCCACGCTCGCCCTTGAAGAACCACTCGATGAAGCTGTCCGCGCCCTGCACGGGGCCGCACTCGAAGTCGATCAGCGGCCAGTGCACCTCGATCTTCGGCAGACCGGGCAGCACGCTCAGCGCGATCTCCTCGATGCTCGGCTGCGTCGCCGCGGTCAGCGACACCGAATCGCCGTCGCAGCTCAGACCGGCGTTGATCCAGAGAATGTGGATCGGTTTGTCGTCCTGCGTGCCCGGCTCGGTCGCGGTGGATGTGGGTGAGGTCGTCACGGGATTCCTCCTCTGGGCGGCGGGGGACGAAAACCCGCATGTCAGACACCACTGTCATGGCGAACACCGGGAGGGGCGATGTCGGACTGGTCCGATCCGGTGGTGGGCACCGCCGGACGGGCGCCGGCGCGCTCGCGACGCTACGGCCGGCCGCGTGCGCGGCCCGCGCGGCGGAGCGGCGACGTCACACGAAAGCGGCGCGCATATTGGACCGCATGGCCGCCCCACCAGGTGCGCGGCACCCCGGCGCCCGCGGGGAATGCCGGGGTGCCCCCCGGCGTTGAGAGGGCAGACGAAAACGATAACGATGACGGAACGAGGTGACCCCATGGCCCGCAGCGAACTGCGCCCCGTCGTCAGGCTCCGCTCCACCGCCGGGACCGGCCACACCTATGTGACCCGCAAGAACCGGCGCAACGACCCGGACCGGCTGACGCTGCTCAAGTACGACCCCGTCGCCCGCCGCCACGTGCCCTTCCGCGAAGAGCGCTGAATCCCGGCCCGTACGGCACACGACGGCCCCGCACCCACCACGAGAGGACATCCATGAAGCACGGCATCCACCCCACGTCCCGCCCGGTGGTCTACCGCGACAAGGCCGCCGACCTCGCCTTCCTGACCCGCTCCACCGCGACCGGCGACCACACCGTGGTCTGGACGGACGGCAGCACCTACCCCGTCATCGACGTGGAGATCTCCTCGGCCAGCCACCCCTTCTACACCGGCAGGGCACGGGAGCTGGACACCGCGGGCCGCGTCGAGCGCTTCCGGCGCCGCTACGGCACCGGCGCCGGCTGAGCGGGCTGCTTCGGCCTCCCGTCGACAGCGGGCCGCCGGTGTCGCTTGATCGGGTGGTTACGGGCGTACGGCCCCCGCCCCGGCACTCCCGCCGGGACGGGGGCCGCTATCGTCGTCGGCCGGGAGGGTGTCTCCCGCAGCTGCGGTGGACAGTGCCTTCGACCAGCCCCATCCACCCACGCCGGGGGCACTCTCCCGCTCCGCGCGACCGGCCCTGTGCGCGCCCCGGCCCTGTGCTCACGTCGGCCGCCGCCCCGCCGGCCCGTCCCAGGCGGTCCGGTAGAACCTCAGCCGGTCGCTCTCGGCCACCAGCCGCATCCCGGCCGCCGTCATCACACGCTGCGAGGCGAGGTTGCCGGCGTCGGTGTCGCCCGCCACGCTGCTGACGCCCTGCGCGCGGGCGAACGCCAGCAGCGCGCGCAGCGCCTCCGAGGCGTATCCGTTGCCGTGCGCCGACGGCACGAGGCCGTAGCCGATCGTGACGCCGCCGTCCTCGTCGGGCGGGCCGTGGAAGTCCACCCCGCCTATGGTGCGGCCGTCCTCGCGCAGCCGGATCTCGTACGTCCCGAAGGGCCGCGGATCGCCGACGGCCGCACAGGTGGCGAGGAACCGCCTGACCGCCGACACGTCTCCCTCGGCGGGATAGCCGTCAGCCCAGCCGCCCGCGCCGTCCCGGTCCCCGTTCAGCACCCGCTCGGCCTCACCGGCGCTCAGCGGGTGCAGTACGAGCCGGGCCGTCACAAGATCGTCCATACCGGTTGGCCTATCACCGGAACGGCCCGAGCCGCACGCGGATTTCCCCCGCCAGGCGGCACGGGCGAACTCCCTCATGCGCCGGGCGGCCGGCCGGCACAGCCGCCGCGCAGCGGCGGCCCGCGGCCGACGCGCTCAGAGCGCCAGATGCATGATGTGCAGCCCGACGTAGCCCGCCTCCGGGTGCCGGAAGCCCTCGGGCAGGGTGCCGATCACCACGAAGCCGAGCGAGCGGTACAGCTTCACCGCGTGCGTATTGGTCTCCACGACCGCGTTGAACTGCATCGCGCGGTAGCCCGCCGCCCGCGCCCACCGCACCGAGTACGCGCACAGCGCACGCCCCACGCCCCGGCCCGAGTGCGCCGGGTCGACCATGTAGCTGGCGCTCGCGATGTGCGAGCCGTTGCCCATGTGGTTGCGGTTCATCTTCGCGGTGCCCAGCACCGTACCCGCGTCGTCCACGGCGACGACCGTGCGGTAGGGCGGGGACAGCAGCCACCAGTCACGGCCCTGGTCCTCGGTGAGGTCCGCGGGATAGGTGAAGGTCTCGCCCTCGGTGACGATGCGGTGGAAGAACGGCCAGATGGCGGGCCAGTCCTCCGCGGTGGCTTCCCTGATCGGCATCCGGACAGGATGCCCGCACCGAACGGCCCGCTTCCACCGGTTATCCCGTACGGCCGCCCCGCGCCGGCCCCCCCGCCCCCCCCC